>JASFSB010000315.1:0-3845 GCA_050114615.1 Gammaproteobacteria bacterium | reverse complement strand
TCAGGTAAACGGGATCGTCGACGACCATCGTCACGATCAGCCATGTCCCACCGTCACCCGGCAGAGAAAAGGTATTGAAGTATTCCTTTACGACCGCCTGATCACTGTAAGGCACGCCGTTTGGCCGCAGATAACCCGACGTCATTTGCGTCGTTCGTACGTGTAGCGCGCCGGCGTTGGCAGCACCGACGGGGCCGAACAGCCCGACACCCGGCGATTCACGAAACCACGCTGCCGCCGACCAACCCTGCAGTGACGGCCGAGCCGGGGCGAGCCCGGGAACGAAGTGCAGCAGCCTCGTCTGCATCCCCGCATCGAAATCAAGCCGCAGCGTGTCGTCGTCGTCCCAGCTGATGCGTATTCGGCCCGGCTGCCGAATCAACCCCGGCGGACCAAAAGCCAGGCACAATCGATCGTCCGCAACATCACGATCACGATTCCAGGACAGCGCCAACTCCCGGCCGGCAGCGTTCAACGGAACGCTTGCCGTATCTCCGGGCGGCGGAGTGACCATACGCCACAGCCAGTCCTCCGTAATAATCGAAACCCACTGACCGGTGATGTCAATCAGTGCGCGTTCTCGCGCACTGCGCTCATCGGGCCCTCCAATCGGAGGCTGCGCACATATGCCGAGTGAGAACGAAGTCGTGACGAAGGCGCACACCACGCATCGAGTCAACCGGGAGGCAATTCGACTCATGGCTGTGCCTCACTGAGGTCCCGATAAACGGCTTCGACAAATTCATCCGGCGTCCAGGCTCCCTGTGCCCCGGCATAGATACCGTCATAGTCAAATGTCGGCTGTGCGTTCTTCACTCGTCGTAGCGATTGTCCGTCGTCGATCATCGCCTGTATCCTGTCGCGAACGATCGTCACCATATCGCGATAATTGACGACTTCGGTTTCATCGCTGAGGCGGCCGTGTCCGGGGATCACGACAGTGCCTCCATGTTGGTTCTCTCCTGGAATCGTCAGATCGACGATCGTGCTGAGCCCCTCGATGATTCCGTTGATACCGCCGAGCGTGACGTCAAACTCCGGATAGCGATCGGTATTGTAGATGTCGCCTGTACTGACGACGTCAGACCTGCGGAAGAAGACGATCGTATCCCCGTCACTATGGGCTCGCGGAACGTGCAACAGCCGTATACCTTCACCGTTCGCGAAAAATTCCCAGCCCTCGGTGAAGTAGGTATCGGACGGCCAGGCCGCTGCTGGAATACTCGTTCCGTCCGGCTGTACGGCGCTCATTCGATTAAGCACATTGATGTGGGCGACAATCGCCGCATCGGCACTCTGCCCCCGCGGATCGAACGTCGTCAACAGACGGACGTAAGTCCCGGCACGTGACAGCGGCGCGTTGCCGCCAGTGTGATGCGCGTCGGCGCTCGTATTGATGATGTGCCGGATCGGTTTCGAGCTCAGCGACCTGATCGTCGCCAGCAACTCTTCGCTTGCCTCGGTCGTCTGCGTGTCGACGACTATGACGGCCTCGTCGCCCGTAAGTACGGACGTGTTACCGCCTGGGCCGGCAATCATGAAAACGTTACCCTGAGCCGGCAGCACTTCGAGGGGTTGCGCGCCACAGACAGCTGCAGGAATCGATGCCACGATCAATAATGTTGCTGCTCCTCGCCCGATCATCTTCACTGACCGTCGCTACTGCGCAGGACGCGCAGGTATTCCGGGTACATCGTCGCTGCGCCGCCACGGGAAACCTCGAAAGGTATCCCGTGGCGTTCGGCGAACTCTGTCAGAAACGGGTTCGTGCCCGGCAGATTGTGGATTATCGCGCCGCGCGGACGTTCGATTTCGACGACCGGGATGCACGAGAACGGGCCGATGCGCATGCCAGGATCGAGCACCCAGTCGGATGTGCGGATCAGCGGCTCGGTCAGATAAACCGGATCATCGACAATCGTCACGAGCGTCAGATAGTCCTGATTACGAATGAAGTATTCCGTGAGCGTTGCTTTGTCGCTGCGCGGGAGTCCGTTGCGCCGCACCCAGCCTTCCTTCAGATGCGTCGTCGTCACCTTTAGCATGTCGCCGTCCCACTCCCCGGTCGAGAATCCCTGCCAGGTGTGCTGAGCGTTCGCAGAGGGATGCGCACGACCGTCCATGTAAATGGTTCGCAGCTGCAATGACCAATTGACTGTCACGTCCCAGGAAACGACTTCCTGGGAGACCGGATCGACGGAACTGGCAATGCGGAGATTTGCCGGTCCGCGCGGCGCATAGTCGGGCGGATGCGGTTCGCACTGACGCTCAGGCACCGTCCACTTGCTTGCATCCCAGGAATCGGCGCGCAGGCGCGCGGCATCATTTACGGGCAGTCCCGTATAGTCGCCGATTTCCGGCCCCTCCCCGCGCTCGGGGAGCTCTTCATGAAAGCGCTGCGCCCACATACCTGAGAGGTCGGCCTGTGCCGATACCGAATCTGCGACTGCAAACGTGAACAACGCAGATACGGCGCGCAGGACTGCCTGAGAAACTCTCATCTGACGGCCCGGACTATTTTGCGAGCGGATCGGGTCGCAACTGAAACCTGACCACGTTGCTGCGCGATCCGAGTCCGCCTTCGATATGCCATACAGCATTCTGTCCGTAGTCGGCGTACATACCACGACCTTTCCAGCCGCCATCGGGGTCGTCGATGCGTCCATCCATTCCACGAGAAAAAAAGCCGAGCGGATAAGGGACCCGCATGACGAGCCAGCGGCCATCCGGACGAAGGACTAAAAGTGAATCAGAATTCGTACCGTTGGCGATCGGCGTATTCGGCCCCAGACCGAGTGTGTTGAATCGATCGACGAAGTTGTAATAGTGCATATCGACGGAAATCTCGTCGGTCGTATTCCTGAAGTGCGGGCCGGGCGAGCGATACAGCGTCCAGCCTTCGGGACAGTGCTGACCTGTGCGCGACTCAGGACCCGTGAGAATGGCGCACTTGCGGCGGTCGAAGCTCGCCAGGTGACCGCTGCCGGCCAATGCCGTCCATATGACGCCATTCGAATCGACGTCGATGCCACGCGGCGTATAGCCGTTGACGTTGACGGCCGGATTGTTGAACGGCGGCTCATAAACCTCTGCGGCGCAGGTATTCGGGTCGATTCGCACGATTCGCCCGGGCATCGGTCCGGGCACCGCCGACCAGACGCTGCCGTCGTTCGGGTGTGCAATCACCGAGTAGAAGACTGCAGGCGGTATGCGCATGCCGGCGAGCATTCCGGGATCGTTGCCCCGCAGGTGTTCAAATGCATACTCATCGACGCCGGGTTCGATGCGGCCGTCTTCATTCATATCGAAATACGGCATGCACCATCCCTGCGCGGCAGCCGCATCACCGGTCTCATCGAGAATACGCGTGTTGACCCAGGTGATGCCACCGCCGAAGACACCGTTGCCATAAAGCGTCTCGTCGTCGTCTTCAGCAAACTGCACATGGTGCGTATCGAAGCAGATATCGACCTGATGAAACGTCTGCGTAGCCGGATCGAAGTACTGAATTTGCCGAAAGCTGCTCGGCTGCGGCGCAAGCACCGCCGAGGGATGATTTTCGCAGAACGCAGGCTGATCCTCGGGCTTGCGGAACCGCGATGACATCCAGACACGGCCTTTGCTGTCCATCGCCGCATGATTCGTAATTGCCGGGTCATACCAGTACAGTTCCTCGCCCCAGTACGGCGACGGCCGCGGCATCGACTGTGGTTTACCGGGCGGCGTTTCCGGGTCCAGTACCGGAATACGACGCGCAGTCGCCGTATGCGTTGTGGGATCGAGTCTCAGGAAATCGTCATTGCCCCAGTCAGGACCGTAAATCGGCCCATAGGCATTGGCGGTTG
>JASFSB010000314.1:0-3860 GCA_050114615.1 Gammaproteobacteria bacterium | reverse complement strand
GGTTGACCGACGAGTAGGCACTGAGACAATCCAGGTAGCGCCGTCCTTCGATGTCCCATGCCCATACGCCTTCTGCACGAGACAGGACGACCGGCAGCGGCGCATAGTTGTGCGCCCCGACACGCTCCGTTTGTTCAATGATGGATTCGGTGGTCGATGAGCTCAAAGTGGGTACCGGTTCGGCGATTGGTGTTTTCTGGCGAGAATCTGTTCGCCGAAAAGGCTCTCGACGAGCTCCACGACGAGTGAGGCCGTTCGATTACGGACATCGAACGCGGGATTGAGTTCAACGATGTCCAGCGAGCCCATCAGTTGCGAGTCATGGATCATCTCCATACATAGCTGGGCCTCCCGGTACGTCGGCCCGCCTGGAACAGTCGTCGGCACCCCGGGCGCGATGCCTGGATCCAGAAAGTCCACATCGAAACTCACGTGCAGGTGACTGTCATTCTGACTGGCCAGCTCGAGCGCACGCTGCATCACGACACGCATACGTTGTTCATCGATCTGGCGCATGTCGTACACGACGAGGCCCTCGTCCGAAACCAGTTTCTTCTCGACCTCGTCGACCGAGCGTACACCGATCTGGACGATATGATCGGCCGGAACCATAGGGACCTGATCCCCCAGGTCGGTCAGTTCGGGTGGCCCGTGTCCGGCAATGACCGCGACGGGCATACCATGCAGGTTACCTGTCGGTGACGACTCGGGGATATTGAAGTCTGCGTGTGCGTCCAGCCAAAGCACGGTCAGCGCGCGTCCTTGCCGGCGACAGTGGTTCGCGACAGCCGCGATCGAGCCGATCGCGATGCTGTGATCGCCACCCATCAGTATCGGCAATTCGCCGGCGTCGAGTGCGTTTGCGACCGTTTCGCGGACGACTGCGCACCATGTCGCGACTTCGTGCAGATGCCGATAGTCGCCATTGCGCGGCAGCTCAGGATTTCCCGGTCCTGCAAGATTTCCGTAGTCAGTGACTTGCCTGCTCAGCCGTCGAATCGCCTCTTTGATGCCGGCGACGCGGAGCGCCTCTGGCGCCATCGCTGCGCCGCGGCGCCCGGCACCTGCGTCGGTCGGTGCACCGATCAACGCGACTTTTGCTGCACTGGTCATGGAGGAATTCTAGTGTACGCAATAGACTGGCCGAATGAGAGCCTCGTCACGAATCTGGATCGCGCGTGACGACAGCGCGGTCTTCAGGTCTGCGGCGCCGGAAATCGCCGAGCGCTGCCTGCAGGACGAAGCTGCCGCCGTACGCGCGCTGTGCGATCGCGCGCGGCTCGGCCAGGCCGAAACATCCGCAATTCTCAGCGACGCGCGCGAGTTGACGACGGCAATGCGCCGGCGCACCGCAAAAGCCGGCGGGCTCGACTCGTTCATGGTCGAATACGATCTGTCGTCGCGCGAAGGCATCGTGCTGATGTGCCTGGCAGAAGCGCTCCTGCGCATCCCGGATGCAGCGACGGCAGATCGGCTGATCGCCGACAAGCTCGGTGACGCGGATTTTCATGAGCACCTCGGCCGCAGCAGCGATCTGCTCGTCAATGTTTCGACATGGGGACTGCTGCTGTCCGGCCAGATCGTCGGTGAGGATGCACGTGACGACTCGGCGCTCGCGGAAATCTGGAGCAGGCTCCTCGCGCGCGTCGGTGAGCCACTCATCCGCACCGGAATGCGCGCTGCTATGCGCATTATGAGTGAGCACTTCGTGATGGGACAGACGATCGAGGATGCACTGTCACGGACATCGCGCAGCAGCGAGTACCGATACTCGTTCGATATGCTCGGCGAAGCGGCGCTGACGCGAGCGCACGCCGAGGCGTATTTCGATAGATATGCTCATGCGATCGAAGCGATCGCACGGGCGCCTTCGGCCGGTCATGATGCCGGCGATGCGCCCGGTATCTCCGTCAAACTGTCCGCACTGAGCCCGCGGTTCGAGCACGCACAGATCGACTCGCTCAGCCACGATCTGGTACCGCGTTTGCGGGCGTTGGCGACGAGGGCGGTTGCGAGCGGAATCCAGATAACGATCGACGCCGAAGAAGCGGATCGTCTCGAATCGACGCTTCTCGTGTTCGAAACGGTGTATCGCACGCTCGCCAAAGACGGTGGTGGAAACCTGGGGCTCGCAGTTCAGGCCTATCAGAAGCGCGGCATCGCTGTGGTCGAATGGCTGTCTCGCCTCAGCGATGAAGTCGGCGTAAAGATTCCGGTGCGACTCGTCAAAGGTGCGTATTGGGATACGGAGATCAAGCTCGCACAGCTGCGCGGGCTCGCGGGCTTCCCGGTGTTTACGCGTAAGAGCTCGACTGACGCCTCTTATCTCGCCTGTGCCCGTGCTCTGCTGGCTGCGCCCGGACTGTCTCCGCAATTTGCGACTCACAATCCGCACACGGTCGCCTGGATCGAGCATCAGGGCGCGCGCCATGACTTCGAATTCCAGCGGCTGCATGGGATGGGTGAGGAACTCTATCAAAGCCTGGGACAGCTGCGGGATTCAGGGCGACGGTGCCGCGTTTATGCACCAGTCGGCCCGCATAGAGACCTCTTGCCCTACCTGGTGCGGCGGCTGCTCGAGAACGGCGCCAATACATCCTTCGTCAACCGCTTCGTTCACGCTGAGATCGATGTCGAAGACCTCATTCAGGATCCGGTCGAGCTGACACGCTCGTTCGACGACAGTATTCCGAATTCCCGGATCAGGCTGCCTCGGCGCCTGTTTGACGATGTGCGAGAAAACTCTTCCGGAATCGATCTGACGGATCCAATCGCATTACGCAGGCTGGCCGAACAGCTCGCAGATGCGCAACGAAGTGACTGGCGCGCGAAGCCGATGGTGGCCGGAGTCGAGCAACATGGCGAAGGCACTGCCATATACGATCCTGCCGATCACAATTGCGCCATCGGCATCGCCGAATTTGCGAACCCCGGGACGATGAGGCGCGCGCTCGATGCAGCGTGGGACGGATTTCCTGCCTGGAATGCGACGCCGGCAAATGAACGCGCAAAGATATTGCGCTCCGCCGCGCAACTGCTCGAGCGTTCGCGCGCCGAACTCGTTGCGATTTGTGTGGCCGAAGCCGGCAGAACCGCCGCAGATGCTCTGGCCGAAGTTCGCGAGGCTGTGGACTTTCTGCGGTACTACGCGCAACAGTGCGAGTGCCATTTCGGAGCTGCGCTGGAGCTTCCGGGACCGACGGGCGAGAGCAATGTGCTGCGTATGAGCGGGCGCGGTGTCTTTGTGTGCGTGAGCCCATGGAATTTCCCGATCGCTATCTTCACCGGGCAGATCGCCGCCGCACTGGCTGCCGGTAACACCGTGATCGCCAAACCGGCGGAACAGACGCCGCTGGTTGCCGCGAAGGTCGTCGGTTTGCTGGCCGAAGCGGGGATACCGTCCGGTGCGCTGCAGTTCCTGCCGGGTTCCGGCCGTATCGTCGGCGAGACTTTGCTGCCGGACCCGCGCGTATCCGGCGTGGCATTCACGGGGTCGATTGAAACGGCGAAGACGATCGAACGAACGCTGGCGGCACGCGACGGCCCTATCGCAGCCCTGATCGCAGAGACCGGCGGAATAAACGCGATGCTCGTCGACAGCTCGGCGCTCGCTGAGCAGGTCGTGAAAGACGCAGTGGCATCGGCCTTCAACAGTGCGGGTCAGCGCTGCAGCGCACTGCGACTGCTGTGTATTCAGGAGGAGGCTGCGGACGAAATCATCACGATGTTGATCGGCCGAATGCGCGAGCTCGTGATCGGCGATCCGGCAGAGCTCGCAACTGACCTCGGACCAGTCATCGACAATGACGCCGCGGAGATGCTTCACGAGTATGTGGACGGACTGCGTGAGCGTGTCTTGT
>JASFSB010000313.1:0-3864 GCA_050114615.1 Gammaproteobacteria bacterium | reverse complement strand
CGTCGAGAAATGCCTGGTGAAAAGGCCCCCGGAGCCCGATCCCGGCGGCTGCCGGGATCGAGTCCGGGTGCTTCCCGCAGGTCGACACGGGGGAGGACATCGACCTACTTGACCTCGCCGTTGACGAGTCGGTCGCAGGTGCCATTCGGAACGAGAATGAACTCATCCGGATGACCATCGGCCGCGGCCTGACCCTGGCAGGTATGGCCCGGACCAGCGCAGTCGTTCTTGCCGGCCTTAACGACGCCGTAGCACTTCTCGAGCTCTTCATCCTGCGCCTGGACCTGGCTTAGACCCAGCGCGGTAACGGCGAAAGCACTTGCGATAGCTGCGGTTACGAGTTTCCTGTTCATGTCATTTCTCCTCAATAAGTTGCTGATTGGTAAAAAAGTTGAAGATTCACATTTCAAAACGGATTACTGGTTTGGATGGGTTGATGTCCTCCTCCGCAAGTGCGTTACAGTGATCTGGAATAGATGACGAGCATCTTGTCGACACTCATTTCCTGAATGGAGTAGCGCATTCCGCCTGTCCCCAGGCCCGATTGGCGAAGCCCGGCGAATGGCATGCCGTCGACCCGAAACGCCGTGTCATCATTGAGCATGACGGCGGATGCATCGAGGTCGCGGAACGCATGCATCGCGCGATCGATGTCCTGCGTGAAAACAGATGCCTGAAAGGCAAACGGTAACGAGTTCGCTCTGGCGACAGCATCTTCCAGTGAGTCGTACCCGTACACGCAGGCAACCGGCCCGAAGATTTCGTGCTGGCTTATCGTCGCGTCTGCTGCAGGATCGAGCAGCACCGTGGGCCGGTAAGCGCTGCGGCCGATACGCTTCCCGCCGGTAACGAGAACCGCACCGCCGTCGACCGCCTCTGAAACCCAGTCGCCGACCCGCCTGCCCTCGTCGGGGCGAATGAGCGGACCGACCTCCGTCGCCGCGCTGCGCGGATCACCCAGGCGCAGGACTGAAGCGCGCGTGGCCAACTGATCAGCGAACTCCTGAGCCCGGCGACGCGGAACGAAAATTCGCTGGACCGACACACAAACCTGCCCGGCATGGTAGAAGGCGCCTTTCGTCAGATTCGGCAGCGCCAGATCCCAGTCGGCATCTTCGGCGACAATGACCGGCGCGGCACCACCGTGTTCGAGCGCACAACGGACACCAGGCGCCAGCTTCGATCTGAGTGACCACCCAACACGGGCGCTGCCGATAAAGCTCAGAAATCCGATTCGATCGTCTGTGACGAGCGCCTCAGCCAGTGCGAGGTCCTCGGTGACGAGAACGCGGCACCACTGTTTCGGCAATCCCGCTTCTGTCAGGATCGCCACCAGATTGAGGCACGAGAGGGGCGTCTCATGCGATGGCTTCACAAGCACGGGACAACCCGCCGCAACCGCGCTGATCACCTGATGCACGATGAGATTCAGCGGATGGTTGAAAGCACTAATGGCGGCGACGACGCCCACTGGTTCCCGCTGCGTGAATGCAACACGATGAGCCGACGCTGCCGTGGCTCGCATCGGGATCACTTCCCCGGCCTCTGTTCGCAGCACCTCGACAGCCAGCTTCACACCGTCAATCGCTCGCTCCACTTCGAATTGGGAATCGAGCAATGGCTTGCCGCCCTCATGTGCGGCAGTCAGTGCGAGCCGGGTCTTTTCGCGGAGCAGGATGCGAGCAGCGCGTTCGAGAATTCCAATGCGCTCGGCCAGCGGAATCCAGCTGCTTCGATTTCTAAACAGCGCATATGCCGATGCCAGCCAGGACTCGAGCTGTGCTCGATCCGTGCAGCCAAGCTCGGCAATCACTGCACCATCGAACGGAGCCGTTACGATCAGACGAGCTGCAGCGCCGACATCGGCTTGCTCGGCTAGCTGGCGCATGACAGATCTCCCAGCTTACGCGTGAGAATTTGATTTTCCCGGTAGTCGATCGGAACGACGATGAGGCTGGGACCTTCATGGTCCAGTGCACGTCTGAGGCCCGGCAGCACTTCATTGCTCGCATCGATGTACTGACCGTCCCAGCCAAAAGCCGCCGCCAGTCCCAGCCAGTCCGGGTTACCGAATGAAAGTTCCGTGTGGCGTCCAAACTGATTCTGCTGCTTCCATTGAATGAGTCCGTACGCGTGGTCTTCCCAGACCATAGCGACGATATTGCTGTTGAGCCGTCTGGCCGTTTCCATTTCCTGCACATTCATCAGGAAGCCCGCGTCCCCTGAAACCGCGAGAATTCGGCGACTCGGGTCGACCAGGTGTGCACCAATGGCACCGGGCAGCGCAAAACCCATTGAGCAGAAACCATTCGGAATCAGGCACGTATTGGGCTCCGCGCGATTCAGGTAGCGCGCAATCCACATCTTGTGCGCGCCAACATCACTGAGCACAACGTCCTCCGGATTGAGGCAACGGGCTACGTCCCAGAGCACCTTCTGCGGCCGAATGTGATCGCGTGCCGTGTCGTTCTCGTATTCGGCGAAATCGGCCAGCACGGCATCGCGAACCTCGCGCTGACCATCGAGATCGAAATCCGGGGGCGATCGGAGATCGTCGAGGCGCTCGTTGATCATTTCCAGCGTGTGAGCGAGATCACCGATCAGTTCGACTTCCGGCAAATAGTTCTCGTCGATTTCTGCCGGAATGAAATCTGCGTGGATGATTCTCCTGGAACTATCGGCATTCCAAAGTGACGGGTGGTATTCGACCATGTCGACGCCGAGCGTTATGACGAGATCGGAATCATCGATCGCGTAGTTGGCGCGATCTTTCGCGCCAAGCCCGATCGTGAACAGACTATATGGCGCGCTCGGGTCCACGGCGCCTTTCGCCATAAAGGTATTGAGAACGCCGATCCCGGTCGCATCGCAGAATCTCCTCAATTCCGCACTCGCTCGACGACGAATACAGCCGTTGCCGGCGATGACGATCGGTCGCTTCGCTGACCGGATCATTTCGAAAGCCTGATCGACAACGGCAGCATCCGGCACAGATCGACGGTATCGGCGAGGCGTCAGAGGAGTCTTCGAGGATTCTTCCTTTGCGACGTCTTCAGGAAGCTCGATGTGAACGGCCCCGGGCTTTTCACTCCGCGCAACACGCACGGCCTTGCGTGTGATCTCCGGGATCGTGTCGGCGTCAAGAATCGTCGTCGCCCATTTCGTCACAGGATCGAACATCGCCACGACGTCCATGATCTGGTGCGACTCCTTGTGCAACCGAGTCGTCGCACCCTGACCAGTCAGCACCAGCATCGGTGCGCGGTCCATGTTCGCATCGGCAACGCCTGTCAGCAGATTTGTGGCGCCCGGCCCGAGCGTGCCGAGGCAACCGGCAGGATTACCGGTCAGTCGGCCGTAGGCTTCGGCCATGAATGCGGCGCCCTGCTCGTGGCGCGTCAGAATGAACCTGATCTTCGTCGAAGCCTCGAGCGAAAGTATGAAGTCGGCGTTCTCTTCGCCAGGCACGCCAAAGATGTATTCGATACCCTCGGCTTCGAGACACTTCACAAAGAGGTCGGAGGCTTTCACGAGTTTCAGTTCCTGTACATCTGCAATTCCGTTGCAGGGAACAAAGCAGAAACCGTGCCAACTCGATTGGTCGGAAATTAACGTCTATCAATCAGTGCGTTATGAAATTCTCGAATAGGATCGCAGGACGCGAGATTGCGCGATTCGCGAGTTTTCGTTGCGAGAATTCGCGATTAATCTGGCCGAGATATCCCGAGCGACTTGATTCGTGAAGTCAACGTCGATGGATTGATACCAAGCATGCCAGCGGCTCCACCTTCGCCTGACACTCGCCAGCCGGATGCCTGCAGCGCGCGCACAATGTTCTCTTTCTCGAGCTGCAACATCTCGTCC
>JASFSB010000312.1:0-3868 GCA_050114615.1 Gammaproteobacteria bacterium | reverse complement strand
CCATTCGGCGTTCGAAGCTCTCGAATCTGACGAGTGCGTCGTCTATTCGATAATCGTGAAGTCGCTTGCGGACCGCGAGTCGCTTGCTTGCCGTATTGTGGCGCGCAACGATTGCCTGGCGGCGCGCTTTCGCGTCCGTCAGCTTTTCTTCCAGCGAAGCGATATCGTCATTTAGCTTGTCGAGCCCTTCCGTTACGTGAGTCAGCTGCTCGCGAAGGGAGTCGGCGGCTTTTTCCGCGGCCGCTTTCTCGGCCAGCGCTGCACGCGCGAGGTCATCACGTTGCTTGTCGAGCGCGAGTTCGGCTTTTTGCTGCCAGTCGGCTGCCTCGGATTCCAGCCGTGTCAGCTTTCTCGTCGTTTCCTTGCGGTCGGCGATCGCTCGTGCCGCGGCTGAGCGGACTTCAACGAGCGTGTCTTCCATTTCCTGAATCATCAGACGCACGATTTTTTCAGGTTCCTCAGCCTTTTCGAGAATCGCGTTGATGTTCGAATTAACGATGTCGCTGAAGCGGGAAAAAATGCCCATGGCCCTATACCTTTGAGTCAGTCCTGTATCCGGGAAAAAGCACATTCCGTGCCAGGCCACCGGGAGTTACCTAAGCGACTGAAAGACAAGTATTTCGTCGCCAGCCGGCCGCTTTGTCGGCAAACCATCCTGGCGGAATTGACCAAAGGCCTGGTGAAAACGCTCATAAATTCGCGTAGCGTGCGGGCATGACTGCAGGGAACCCTGAACTGCCGGCGCTGATCGGCGAATCGCCGGCGTTCGTTGAAATGCTCGAGCACGTATCGCTCGCGGCGCGCATGACGAAACCTGTGCTCGTGATCGGCGAGCGCGGAACGGGCAAGGAGCTCATTGCCGCAAGACTCCACTACCTGTCTGAGCGCTGGGAGCAGGCCCTGCTGCGCGTGAACTGCGCCGCGCTGACCGAGACGCTGCTCGAATCCGAACTTTTCGGACACGACGCCGGTGCATTCACCGGCGCCGCCAAAGCGCATATCGGTTGTTTCGAGCAGGCCGACGGCGGAACGCTCGTTCTGGATGAACTCGGAACGATTCCGCTGCGCATGCAGGAAAAGATCCTGCGCGTCATCGAGTACGGCGAGTTTCGCCGGGTCGGCGGCACGAAGACGCTGCACAGTGATGCACGCATCGTGGGATCGACTAACGAGCATCTGCCCGCGCTGGTCGACAAAGGCGCTTTTCGTGCGGATCTCCTCGACCGCCTTGCCTTCGACGTCATTCGGGTTCCACCTCTGCGCGCGCGTCCCGAAGACATTCTGACGCTGGCCCGGCATTTTGCCGTCAACATGACTGCCGAGTTGCAGCGTCCGCTCTTTGCCGGTTTCAGCGATGAAGTCGAGACACAGCTGCTCGCACATCAATGGCCGGGCAATGTGAGGGAACTCAAGAATACCATCGAACGAAGCCTCTACCGGATGGCAGATCCCGAGACTGCGGTCGAAGAGCTGATTTTCGATCCTTTCGGCAGCGACGATACCGAAGACGAGCCGGCCGTCCAGGCGAATGGCGGTGCTGCCAGAGCCGACATGCCCATCGATTTTCGCGCCGCCGTCAGGGAGTATGAAATCGACCTGCTCGAAGCGGCGCTCGAGGCCGCGCAGTTCAGGCAAACAGATGCCGCAGAAATGCTCGGACTCAGTTATCACCAGCTGCGCGGCCTGCTGAAAAAATATTCGCTGCCGCGCCGTGGCTGACTCGTCGATACGCAGCGACGTACCATGCATCAGCTGTCGTCACGATAGCGCCGCAAATAGATGGCCGCTGTCACGAACAAAACAGCGACGACTCCGCCGACCCACAGCGCCGGCTCGGTGACGAAGCCGGCCGGATCGGTGAGTGTCAGCGGCCGCAAAGCACCACTCTCGAAAAATTCCTCGACGGATCTCTTGCCTCCGCCGCTTATGACCTCCCCTAACGCAAACGCGGCCGCGGGGTAGCCGCTCATGTGACCGAAGATCAGGGGTGCGATGAAGTTTCTGCCCGGCAGCAGGTATTCAGCCTGAATGACAAAGAAGGGGAACACTGACCACAGCAACACTGCGCGCTTCGCCCAGGCAGAAACGAGCACGAGGAAAGCGATGAAAGGCGCATACCAGAGCGCGCAGCTGATCAGCACGTAGAAGGTAAACAGCCAATTCGAAAATATCGTGCCGGCACTCCAGATTGCACCCGCGCTGCCACCTGCAGCCGCAAGCGCGATCGATACCACAATCAGCACAAACAGCTGCGTCACGGCGAATGCCGCAAGACTGAGCGCAGGCAGGATCACGATGCCGCAAAAGAGTTTCGACAATACCGTTGCCGTATCGGTAACCGGAAAGCTCTTGAAAAAGAGAATCGTGCGTTCCTTACGCTCAGCGTAGAGGCAATCCACAAAATAGAAGTAGCCGATTGCGATCGTAACGATGACGACGAGCCACATCGGAGAAGCGACCAATGCGCTGCGTCCGAACGCCAGCGCCTGCTCGTCGGCAAGGTCGATCAGACCGGCAATGTTCCGCAGAGCCTCGACCGAACCGATGGCACGCGCGACCAGCAGCAAGGCCGACACTGCGACGAACAGGTTGACACCGAGGGGCCCGACATAGAGCGCAGGATGTTCCTGAAGTTCTCTTTTCAACAACCCGAGAAACGCTTTCATTGCACGCCTCCGGCAACTCTGGCCACGAACAGGTCCGCCAGCGTCGGTCGAGTCGGCTCACCAATGATTCTGAGCTGCTCCGGGGCATCTGTCTCGTACATGTACACGAGCTGACCGACGTCACGGCGTTCGGCGATCGGACCCAGCGCTTTGGCTGCGGCCGTCTTTTCACCGGGAACCGCCACCTCGAAGTAGCGCTGCGAAATCGAATCGAGGCTTGCGGCAAGAACTATCTCGCCACGCTCGATAAATATGACATCGGTCAGAATATGTTCTATTTCTTCGACCTGATGAGTTGTCACGACGATCGTTCTCGAGTGATCGAAGTAGTCATTGAGCAGGGTCGAATAAAAGAGCTTCCGATATACGACGTCGAGTCCGAGCGTCGGTTCGTCGAGAATGAGCAAACGCGCGTCGATTGCCATCACCAACGCAAGGTGCAGTTGCGTAACCATGCCTTTCGAGAGTGCTTTGACTTTGCTGCGTGGTTTGATATCCGTTTGTCGCAGAGACGCCTCCGCCTGGGCGCGTGAGAACTTCGGATGACAGGCCTGTGCAAAGTCCAGCACTTGCTCGACGCGCATCCACCTGGGCAATACGGCAACGTCGGCAATGTAGCTTATGCGCTCCATCAGATCCCGGCGGCTGCGAAAAGGATCGAGCCCGAGAACCTCCAGCTCGCCGCCGAACGGCGTCAGACCGAGCATGCTCTTCAGTGCAGTCGTCTTGCCGGCACCGTTTCGACCAATCAGCCCGACGATCCTGCCGGACGGCACGTCGAGGTCAATCCCGCGTAATGCAATGGTTGACCCATAGCGTTTTTCGAGTCCGCGTGCACGGATTACACTTTCGGGGCGGGTATCGTTCATGTCTTCTTCCTGTTCGTCTTCGCTCCGACGAGTAACTCGTCCCAGTCGAGCTCCAGGCGCTCGACCTTCGCGCGGATCATCGGCCACTCTTCAGCCAGAAACTGCCTGCGCTGCAGTTTCATCAACTGGTCACGCGCACCCTGCATGACGAACATCCCGCGTCCGCGCCGACTCTCGACGATGTGCTGATCGACCAGGAGCTGATATCCCTTCAGCACAGTGAGCGGGTTGACCTGGTGTTCGGCTGCCACTTCGCGCACGGACGGCAACGGGTCGCCTGCCGTAAGCGCCTCGTCGAGAATCAGTTCCGCAATGCGATCTCGCAATTGCAGA
>JASFSB010000311.1:0-3881 GCA_050114615.1 Gammaproteobacteria bacterium | reverse complement strand
AGAAGGATTAATTCCGGACGCGCCGTCTAACGCTTGCCTTACCTGCGACGGTGGAAACCCCATGGAAGCGATTGGAACAGATCCGGAAAGCACTGCGCTTCAGAGCCCGGTGGTGGCCGAGTCCCTGTGGCATTTCCTTGCGCCGCGTTACTGGCGAGGCTGGTTGCTCGTTGCGTGGCTCAGGCTCTCGGCGTATATGCCATGGAGAGTCGCGATTCGATTGCACAGGGGGATCGGCCGGTCACTGTGGCTCGTAATGGGGCGACATCGAGGTGTCGTCGAGCGCAACATTCGGTCCTGCTTCCCCGGGCTTCGTGATGCCGAAGTGCGCCGACTCGCGCGCACGCACTTCGAGAATGTGGGCGCCTGCCTCGCAGAGACGGCGTTCGCCTGGTTCGGGGAAGTCGGTGCATCGCTTACGTCGTTCCGTATCGAAGGTGACGAACACGTCAATGCCGCTCTGGCGAAGGGCCGTGGCGTAATCCTTTACACGGGTCATTTCACGCCGATCGAAATCTGCGCTCCCATACTAAAGGCCCGATTTCCGCTTTTCGGGTTCATGTTTCATGCCCGTCGCAATGCGTTGCTGAATGAGTTTCAGCGCCGCGGCAGGCGCACTTCTGCTCATTTGTCTTTTCCGAGCGACAATGTGCGCTCGATGCTCGGCGCTCTCAGGCGTAACGCCGTCGTCTGGTATGCCTCGGATCAGCATTTCGCCAGCCGGAGCACCACCGTGTTGCCGTTTTTCGGCGCACCAGCGAAGGTCAGCACCGCCGCGTTTCGGCTGGCGCGTTCCAGCGGCGCCGCGATCGTACCGTTTTCTTATCGCCGTTTGCCGGATGACTCCGGCTATATGCTGAGCTTCGAGCCCGCGATCGAACATTCGGATAACGAAGACGAAACAGTCTTCACACGTCGCTTGCTTGGCGTGCTGGAACGATTCATACGCAGGTGCCCGGAACAGTATGTCTGGACACGTCAGTTTCTGAAGAGCCGTACTTCGGCGTGTGCGGATTGGGATTGCGCAGCGGCGCGAGAACTCCCGCAATCGAAGGCATCGATGGGATCGACGCTGTTCGCGATTCTCGGCGTCGCGCTGTTTATCGCCGCATTTGACAATAACGCCTTCTTTGCCGGTGTCTATCAGGCGACAAAGACGGATGAGCATCAACTCGCGATATTGGTCTCGATGTTTCTGCTGGTCATGACGACGCTCGTTCTGATCCTTTCTCTGGTGCCGGGCAGGCGTGTCTTTAAGACAATCGCTGCCGGCTTGTTAGTGAGCGCCGCCGCCGTCGGTTACTTCATGAGCTACTATGGGGTCGTCATCGATCCGTCGATGATCCGCAATGTCATGGAAACCGATGTCAGGGAGGCATCGCCGTTACTGACATCGGATTTCCTGTTGCACGTTGCAGCCTTCGGGCTCGTTCCGGCCGGCCTGGTTTCGCTTTGGCCGCTCCGCAGCAGTGGCTGGCGGCGTGCGCTGTGCGCCCGCACCGTGGCAGTCGTGGGATCCGTTCTCCTGCTCAGCGGATCTCTTTATGCGAATTTCGGCCCGGTGTCGTTCTTTGCGCATCAGAATCATGCGCTGCGAATGCAGATCAATCCCTTCTATCCGCTGTTCGCTTTGTACGCTTATGGGACACGCGCAGACGATGCGCCGCCGCCGGTTCGTGAACCGCTCCCGGCTGAGCGTATCGCCGGCGGTTCGTCACACAGTAAGCCCACTTTATTCGTTTTCGTTATGGGTGAGACCGCTCGCGCTGACCGGTTCTCGTTGAACGGCTATGCGCGTGACACTAATCGATATACTCGCGACTACGATATTGTGAACTTCCCCCATGTGACGTCCTGCGGCACTTCGACGGCCGATTCCGTGCCATGCATATTTTCCCGCTTTTCGCACGACGATTTTTCACACGCAAAGTTTGCAAAGCACGAATCTTTATTCCAGACGCTCGAGCGTCTGGGTATCGAAGTCGCCTGGCGGGACAACAGCACCGGCTGCAAACGCATCTGCGACGAGGAAAACTTCGAGGAGCTTGCCGGTGCCGGCGACCCTGTGTTTTGTCATAACGACGTCTGCGTAGACGAAATTTTGCTGGATGGCTTTTCAGGCCTTGTCGCGGACGACCCGAAGGATCGGTTTATCGTGCTGCACCAGCGCGGCAGTCATGGACCAGCGTATTACACCGATACTCCGCAATTCGCGAAAGCCTGGCTGCCTGAATGTAACTCGCCGGGGATTCGTAACTGTGACAGCGCTTCGATCAATAATGCGTATGACAATACGATGCTCTACACGGACTATTTTCTGGCCCGGCTGATCGAGGCGCTGAAGGGGCAATCAGACCGATACCAGACGGCGATGTTTTACGTGTCGGATCACGGCGAGTCGCTGGGTGAAAAGGGACTCTATCTGCACGGGCTGCCGTATGCGCTGGCACCTGCAGAGCAAACCCACGTCCCGATGCTCTTCTGGGCCTCGGACGACTTCTATGCGGATCACTCCATCGACGAGCGCTGTATGCAGCGTGTCGCTGCTGCGCCGATCACCCACGATGTCGTGTTCCACAGCATTCTGCCACTCTTCGACATCGTTTCGCCGACTGAGGACCACAAACTGGACATCTTCGCTGAGTGTCGAAGCGAACAGGCGAACGACCATCTGCACCTCTCGGCGCACGATCGGGAGCTGCGCGCATCCCGCGGACCTTCCGGTGAGCTGTGATACGTATCAGGTAAGATCCGTCTCTGCGTCATTACACTGAATCGCATCGAGTCATAGGTGTTGAGCATCGGCGCGAAATACACGTTCTGAGTCGCATATCGAAGGATTTGCAGCGCGCAGCCGTCTCTGTGTGTAGGCCATACACGGAGAGCTGCTGCCATGAAACCAAATCGTTATTCAACGTGCTTCCTGCTTCTGGCGTTCGGAAGCATTCAGTCGGTCAGCGCCGGCGATCGCGACGGCGACCATCGCCACAGGTGGCGTGCTTCGCCGTGTCAAAACAGTGCCGTAAGTCTCTACAAAGCCTGTACGTTCGAGATTCGTGACGATCTCAATTCGACTGAGGCAAGCTGCGCGCATATCGCTGATTACGCTGCAAGAAAGTCCTGCGAAGCGCTGGCCGAAGAGGCGTACGACGAAGGCCGCGAAGCGTGTATGGCGCAGGTACAATCGCGTTTCGAGGTCTGCGGGCTGCTTGCGGAGTGGCGCTACGATGATCCGATCGCCGACCCGTTGATCGAGTTCATCGATCCGAATGAAGTCCCATCGATCTATCCGCGTAACCCGTATGTTTCTGTAGAGGCCGGCCGCACGTTACTGCTTCGCGGCGGCGAAGACTTCGAAGAGCGTGTCGTGATCCACGTGACCGATGAGATTCGGGAAATTCAGGGCGTACCATGCCGAATCGTCTGGGACATCGTCATGGTCGGCGAAGAAAACGAGGAAGGCGAACTCGAATACGAGCCGGTCGAGGTGACTCAGGACTGGTTCGCACAGTCGGCTGCAGGCGATGTCTATTACTGCGGTGAGGCAGTCCAGGACTACGAGGACGGACTGGTTGTGAGCCTCGATGGGGCGTTCGAAGCCGGCACCGACTATGCGAAGGGTGGTCTCCTGACCCAGGCGAATCCGATGATCGGCCTTACGCACCGCCAGGAGATGGCGGTCGGCGAGGCGGAGGATCTCGTGGAATATCTGGAAAGCGCAGCTGTACCTTCGCAAGAGGAAGGTGGTGACAATCCGAACGTCGCGTGTGCGCCGACAGGGTGTCTGAAGACATTCGATTTCTCGACACTCGATCCGGAATCGACCGAGTACAAGTACTATCTCCCCGGCACCGGCTTCGTATTGGCCGTGGCACTGGAAG
>JASFSB010000310.1:0-3890 GCA_050114615.1 Gammaproteobacteria bacterium | reverse complement strand
GACCTCGTAAGCGCGCAGCGAGGCGATTGCATCGATGACCCGTGCCAGGGTGGGATCGTCGTCATCGTCGCCGACCCAGACTTCGAACAGGTCGCCCAGAATGAACAGTCGCTCGGACCGAATGCACTCCTGGGAAACGAAGTCGACGAAGGCGTCGATCGCTTCGGGTCGCTCCGCGTCCAGATGGAGGTCGGAAACGAACAGTACGGACATCGGCCTACTCTGCCAGACGTTCGATTCGCTCGATGACGATCGGCGTCACGGGCACGTTCCGATCAAACGGACCGCCGGCCGAGGTCGGGCTGTCCCCGATCCGGTCGATCACTTCCATACCCTCGTCGACCGTGCCGAATACGGCATATCCCCAGCGGGTCGGTCGCGGGTTGAGGTCGAGGTTGTCGGCAAGGTTGACATAGAACTGGGTCGTGCCCGAATGCGGGTCGGCCGTGCGTGCGAGCCCGACGGTGCCGCGCAGGTTGCTCAGCCCGTTGCCGGATTCGTTGTGCACGTTGCCTTCCGTCGTTTTGTGCTCGACCGCCGGTGTATAGCCACCGGCCTGGGCGACGAATCCGGCGATGACGCGGTGAAAGATCGTGCCTTCGTAAAAGCCGCTGTCGACATGCTTCAGAAACGCCTCGACGGTGAGCGGTGCGCGATTGACGTCGAGGCGAATGACGAAGTCTCCGACCGATGTGACGACGCGAACGCGCGGGTCGCTGTCCATCGTCTCCTGCCCCTGCGCCGACCCGGCGGTTGCGCAGAGCATGGCAGTGAGCAGGCAAATCAGGGTTAACGTTCTAGACATCAGCTGGTTCCGATCAGAGCTTCCCGGCTCGTTTCTCAGCTGACTTTACCGTATTCGCCATGAGCATGGCGATCGTCAGCGGCCCGACGCCGCCGGGGACCGGCGACAGCGCACCGGCGACTTCCGCGACATCCGGGTGGACGTCGCCAACCAGCACCGTCCCGCGCTTGTTGAACACGGCCAGCCGCTTCGGATGATTGGCGAATATCTGCTCGGCCTGTGCCTTGTCAGTGACTGCGTTGATGCCGACGTCGATGACGGTCGTGCCGGGTGCGACATGTTCGGGTGTCAGCATGGCCGGTCGGCCGACAGCAGCAACCAGGATGTCGGCCTGACGCGTGATGGCCTTGAGGTCCGGTGTGCGGGAATGGCAGATCGAGACGGTCGCATTGCGGTGCAGCAGCAGCATCGCCATCGGTTTGCCGACGATATCCGAGCGGCCGACGACGACCGCGTGTTTCCCGGCGATCTCGATTCCGGAGCGTTCGAGCATTTCGATGACGCCCGCGGGCGTACACGGTGCGAAACCATCGCGATTCTGTGTGACGAGACCGGCGGATATCGGACTGAAGCCATCGACGTCCTTGCTCGGATCGATCGCGTCGAATACCTGCTTTTCGGCATCACGACCGAGTGCCGGCGGCAGCGGCGACTGAACGAGGATACCGTCGAATGCTTCGTCCGCGTTGTAGCGTCGTACGACGCCGAGGACATCTTCGAGACTCGCGGCAGCCGACAGCGTTTCCAGATGCACGCGCATGCCGGCTTCTTCGCCGGTTTTGAGCTTGCTGCGAACGTAAACCCCGGAAGCCGGATCATCGCCGACGAGCAGGATCACGAGGCCTGGCGGACGACCGAGTGCATCGCGTACGGCAGCGATGCGCCCGGAGAGTTCAGCGCGTATCGATGCGGCGATCGCCTTGCCGTCAATGATTGTTGCCGCCATCCTTCAGTGCCTGCTGTTGCCGGGGAGCGCGGATTCTCGCACGCCCTCCCGGGCAAAGCCAGGCGCCGGCAGGGAAGATTCAGGTGGCTGATCATTGACGCTCAAACGGCGGCTCCCTACCATCCGTGCGGTGTTCGGGGCATGGCGCAGTCTGGTAGCGCATCTGCTTTGGGAGCAGAGGGTCGGGGGTTCAAATCCCTCTGCCCCGACCATTTTTCGACGGCAGCGACTGGCGCCCGTAGCTCAACCGGATAGAGCACCGGCCTTCTAAGCCGGGGGTTGCAGGTTCGAGTCCTGCCGGGCGCGCCACAATTTGATTACAATGGCTGCTGCGCTGGTGGGCGTAGCTCAGTTGGTAGAGCCCCGGGTTGTGATCCCGGTCGTCGTGGGTTCGAGTCCCATCGTCCACCCCAGTTTCACCCGCGGGCCGTTAGCTCAATCAGGCAGAGCAGTGGACTCTTAATCCATTGGTTGTAGGTTCGATTCCTACACGGCCCACCATCTCCTGTACTGCGTGTTCGCAGCATTCTGTGAAATAGGCCCGGATTTGGGCCGGCGGCCCTCGTTACAGTTCTCCGGACGCTACCCGGAGAGATTTCCCATGAAGCGAATGCTTTTCCTGCCGCTGGTGCTGTGTCCCGTTTTTGCCATGGCACAGGACCGACCCGAGGCAGATTTCGATTACGGCTATTTCCAGCTCGGTTACCTCGATTTTTCCTCTGACGTGATCGTTGGCGGAACGACCGTCGATCTCGACGGCACCGGGTTTTCGATCGACGGCTCACTCGAATTGCGCGAACACGTTCATGCATTCGTCAGTTTCCGTAACACCGAGCTCGACAGCACGCCAAACGCCGACGTCGGTATGCGCTGGGGCGGAATCGGCACGCACTGGCAGGTTGCCGGTCGGGTCAGCGTTTTCGGCCGTGCCGGTTTTCTCGATGGCGAAGGCGATGACGGCTACTTCGCTTCCGGCGGCGTGCGCTACGCGCCGGCCGACGGCTGGGAGCTGCGCGGTGGTTTCCGGCATTTCGGCTGGGACATCGCCGAGACGGATACCGGCGGGTTCATCGAGGGCGATATGTGGCTGACCGACGTTGCCGCGCTGATGGCCTCGTACGAGTCGACCGACGCTGCCGACACGTTCACGATCGCGATGCGTTTCTATTTCGGGCGCTGAGCCGCACGCCGATTCCGACTTACGCGAGGCTTGCGCACGGGGCGTGTTCGCGGTAGAGACAGTGCCATGCGCACCGTTGTCTACCGCCGCAGCCTGAGCTTCACGAGCGGAGCCGGGCAGCTCATTGCCATCCAGGTGCGCGCTTTGCGCGCGGCCGGGATCGAAACGGAACTTGTCTGCCAGCGCGGCGGCCTGCGTTTCTGGCTGCGTGCCGGGCTGCGCGCGCATCATTTGTCGGCAGCGGCGAGCCGACAACTCGCAGGTACGCCGGAGCGACTCCTGATCGATCATGGGATGGAACTGCCCGCTGCACAGATCGTGTTCTCCCACAATCTGATGTCCGAGGCGCGCCGCTTTCTGGTGCGTCCGGATATCGACGCCGCTGCCGCGCAGGAACGCCGCTACTTTTCGGAACTGAACGCGCGCGCAGTGATCGTCGCGAATTCGCAGCTCGTCAGCCGCGCCATTGCCGAACACTTCGACTGGCCCCGGGAACGCCTCCGTGTGTGCTATCCGGGGTTCCGTACGGCCGTGTTCGACAGCGAGCGGCGCACGTCGCTGCGCGCAGTGGCCCGCAGGGCGCTCGGCGTTGCCGAAACGACGCCACTGGTCGGATTCGTCACTTCCGGTGATCTGCACAAGCGCGGGCTCGGCGTGTTTCTCGACGCTGCCGGGGAGATGCTCGCGCAACGGCCCGATCTGCGCTTCCTCGTCACCGGGTCGCGGATGCTGCCCGAGTGGATGCGGCGTCACCCGCTGCTGCGGCGCGGTCGCCTGCTGCATCGCGCCAGAGGCGCGCATCCGGAACGCTGGATGTCGGCGCTTGATGTCTTCCTCTATCCGGCGCGTTTCGAGGAATTCGGGATGGTCGTTCTCGAGGCCTGCGCGCTGGGTGTGCCGGTGATTACCTCCCGGCGCGTCGGTGCGGCCGAATGTCTGCCGGAGGTCTACGCGCCGTG
>JASFSB010000309.1:0-3899 GCA_050114615.1 Gammaproteobacteria bacterium | reverse complement strand
CTCCGAAAGGCTCGGTCCATGGCATATCGATCATGTAGACGTGACCCGCCGGGCCGACGGCAGCGGCCAGCAGTTTTGTGTAGTAATTTCCGAAGGACGCGAATTCTATGACTCGGTCACCCTCTTCGATTCCCACGAGCGTCAGTATTTCAGCAGGTCTGCGCAGGCTGTCCCGGTCGCGTTCCTGAAGCGTACGGCCACTGGATTCGATGGCACGCGCGATATTGGCGGGCGTGCCGTCCGGCACGCTGTAGCGCGCGCTCTGCGCCTGCGCTGCATCTGCGACTATCGACCCTGCCCCAAGGACAGCGATCAGCACACGCAATACAAATCGCCTCTCGTTGCCGATCATTTAACGACCCCTCCGCGGCACGCTAAAAATCCGAATCGTAACCTTCGACCAACTGATATTTCGAATCCAGAAATGCAACGAGATCAATGAGCTGGCGCACTGTCATCGTGTCGATATGCGGCTGCGGCATGGGCGTTTCGACCGGGACGATACCCTGACGCACCAGCTGGTCGCGATATCGCTCCGATATACGGTGATCGGGGTTAATGATCGACGTCATGATGTCTGCGTAGCTCTTCACGTAGATCGTGTTTCCCCCAAGCTCGAGAATCGGGGCATCGGCGCCGGCAAGCGCCGGCAGTCGCTCACCCGATATGCTGTGGCAGCGATGACACTGATGATCGATAAATGCCTGCCGACCGGCAGGGATATCGCCTGCCTCAACCGGAAACCCGAAAATCGGTGTGTAGGCACAACCCGACATGAACATTGCTGACACGGCCAGAGGACCGCCAATTAAAACTCCCAGGCGCACGCTGCATCTCCGTTGCGAAAGACCGAAAGTATACGACGAACGAAGCTTCACGAAAGGCCGAAATCCGGTCCATACGCAATAGCCGCAGCGAACAACGAGTGTCGGCGCCCGCAGGCAGTGCGCTACGCCGACAGCGTCTGCTCTGCGATACTGTCCAGATCGAGTCGCGCGGTTTCAATGAGCGATTCGACACTGCACGAACGCGGGACCGGGTCGCAGGATGTGACGGCCCATCGCAGCGTCAGAAACCGGTTGCAGCGCCCGCGCGGATTGTGGATACGCAGCCCTTCGACATTTTCGGATATGCGATCGACGAGCGCGGCAACGTCGTCGGCGGACTGACCGATGACCGCGACGACGATCGTATCGTCGGACATCCGTGCGCACAGATCGGTGCGCCTGCGCAAAGTGGCCGTAACCTGTTTACCGATCATACTCAGGCACGAATTCGCCGCATTGACACCAAATGTGCAGCGGTACTCGCTGAATTCCATAATCCGTAACAGTATGACGGTCGCGGAGCGTTTGTCCCGGGCTGCCATTGCAACGTCCCGCTCGAGGAAATCCCGGAATCGATCGAATCGAAGCAGACCTGACGAACTGTCGATTCGGTCGAGCCTGCCGAAACGCTGCCGCGTACCTGCGCAGTCCGCATCGAACCAGATCGCTGCCAGATCCATATCCGAACCGCCCATCATCGACGGTGGAACGAACTGGCACAACCAGGTGCCGGAATCACCGACTGCGTCGAAAAGCGCACGGATGCGCACGCCGCTGCGCCAGCGCGTGCCATCAGCGCTTTCCATCAGCAGCGTTCCGCAGTAGCTGTCCTGGGTAAAGAGCACCTCCGCAACGTCGGCTGCACAGATGTCGCGGCAGACGTCTTCCCAATTGAGCGCCGCGAGCTCTTCGAGAGTGAATCCCGACAAACGCGTAAACTGGGAGTTGGCATAGCGAATGTGCGCAGCGCCTTCCCCGGCCTCGAGCACGAGGATGCCCTCTGAACTAAGATCCAGTACCTGGCGAAGCACTGCTTCGCTGACGTGGGGAGTACTGTGTGCCGCCGCTGCCATATGCGACGTATCTAGCTGGATTCACGTAGGTTTTTCGACGATCGCCGTCACAGATTCCCGCTGGAGCGTCGGTTCAGCCAGCGTGACAGCCGCCTTCACGAGTACCGCCTGACCGCAGGCCATGACCGACTCGAGCGCATCGATGATTTCCGCATGCAGCGACCGCCCCTGCGGCGCTCTTCCGGCGGCGTGATTGACGACGCCGGCAAGGACGGCGTATTCGATACCGACTTCGCGTGCCAGCGCAGCCTCGGGCATCGCGGTCATACCGACCATTGTGCAGCCGTCTCGCTCGAGCCGGTCGATCTCGGCCGCCGTCTCCAGCCGCGGGCCCTGAGTGACTGCATAGATACCGCGATGAACAGGAACGCCCTGAGCGACACAAGCAGACTCGAGAACGTCTCGAACGTGCGGCGAAAACGGCTCGGTAAACTCGATATGGACGACTTCGCCATCCGGACCGCCGAAACTGCTCTCGCGGGCGCACGTGTAATCAACGAGCTGGTGCGGCACGGCGATGACACCGGGTCTGAGTTGCCGGTCGATGCCGCCCACCACGTTGAATGCCATGCAATGAGTAACCCCGAGTTCATGCAGCGCCCAGATATTGGCACGATAATTCACGGCATGCGGAGCCCACTCGTTGTCGAGGCCGTGCCGTGCAATGACGTTGACTTCGAATCCATCGAAGTCGAGTTTCAGAATCGGGCTGGACGTCGAGCCAAACGGCGTCTGCACGTGAGCCGTCGGGCGCAGATCGAATTTTGCATGCGCAAACCCGCTCCCGACGATTAATGCGATCGTATTCGCCGCTCGTTTCATCACACTTCCTCGCTCGCGTATAGCGCCGGGAGCCCGCGCCAGTGACCCGCATAATCCATGCCACAGCCAAACAGATAGACGTCATCGGTTTCGATTGCGCTGTAGTCGACTCGCGGACGGTGCAGCCGATCAGGCAATCGCTTCGATACGAGAACGGCTGTCAGCACCTCACTGACACCGAGATCGGTCAGTTCCCTGTGCAGCGCCGTCAGGGTCTCTCCCTTGTCCAGTACGTCGTCGACCAGCAATACGGTACGTCCCGCCAGCGCAACAGACGGCCGCACTCGCCACTCGAGCGCTCCGCCGCTTGTGGACCCCCGGTAACGCGTGGCGTGCACGTAATCGAATTCATAGGCGAAGCTGAAATGGCGACACAGTTTTACCGCTGTGAACGCGCCGCCGTTCATGACAGCGACAACGACCGGGTGACGCTGCGCCAGATCAGCCGAAATCTCACCTGCCATGCGTTCGAGCGCGGCTTCGACTTCGTTTGCCGAGACCAGCAGCCGTGCGCCTCGAAGCACGTCTTCCGGATGCATCAGCCTTCGAGCTCCAGCTTCGGTGGTGTGCTCACGCGCAGCACACATTCGCGCGCATCTCGCCATTCCATCGAACTTCGCAACTCATCCCAGTCCGGAATCTGTTCGCCGCGCAGCCGCATCAGCCGCAACTGTGCGGCCGGGTTGCTGTAGCCTTCGAGCTCTTCGAGCATTGACGGAACGTGAGATATTTCGTTACAAATCAAAACCATATCGCAGCCGGCATCAAGTGCCGCCCGCATCCGTGTCGGCATCGGTCCGGCCGTCTCGACGCCGCCCATGCCGAGATCATCGGATATGATCGCCCCGCGGAACCGCAGCTGCGTTCGCAGTTGTTCGGTGATCCACCAGCGCGAAAGACTCGCGGGTTGTGGATCGAGCCGGGGGAATACGACGTGGCTGACCATGACCGCATGCAGCCCGGCTGCAATCAGCCGATGGTAAGGTACCAGGTCATCATAAAGTTCCGGGAAATCGCGGTTGTCCACCGCAAGCGCTTCGTGGCTGTCGATAACCGCGCCTGCGTGCGTTGGAAAATGTTTGGCCGTCGCGGCCATGCCGGCTCGGCGCATTCCCCTCATGAACGCCAGAGTCAATGATGCAACCGTCTCGGCATCCGAATGAAACGCCCGGTCACC
>JASFSB010000308.1:0-3902 GCA_050114615.1 Gammaproteobacteria bacterium | reverse complement strand
GAGTCGATTCGAAACGGTCACGTCATGTGCGGAGATTTCGCTACGGCGATATCCCATATCGATGCGATTCACAGCGGACGGTTACTCAGCTGCCGTGAAATCTTCCTGCGATATAGCAAACACGTCGAAGCGGCTGTTTCGCAGATGCGCGCTGACCGCAATGTCGATATCGGCCCTGAGTGGCTTTACGCGATCATCAAGCTCGAAACCGGAGGCATTGTGCGTCCACGTTTCGAGCAACACGTATTGAGCCGTCTCCATCGAAACCATCCAACACTGGATTTCGCGGAATTGCGTTTTCGTTCCATGAGTCAGGGCCCGGGGCAGGTTCTCGGCGAGAACTATCTGAGCGTTGGCGCCCGCTCGGCAATGGAAATGTATATGAGCCCGCTGAGCGATCAGATTCTGTTCGTTGCCCGATTTCTGGCGCACAGACATCATCCTGTCGCCAGGCGGCGGCCGACAGCGAAGGACTTTCGAACGATCGCCCGGTTCTACAACGGGCGTGGCTACGCGCGACATCATTATCACGAGCGACTCGACCGCTGGCATCGGGAGTTCCGGAAAATCATCAGCTAAATTCGGAGGTTGTATGGCGAACAACGCGATGATTGTTTCAGTTGATCGAATCAGGTTCACCTGGCCACGCTCAAAAAAGATGCGCGTATATGCTGTCGGAATTGCAGCGGACAATCGCGGCAAAGTCGTCGTCACCGAACCGCCCGGATCGGCTTCCATCAGGCATCTGCCGTCCAGAAACCGGCCGTCCGAGTGGGACTTCTTCGGTGATGGCTATCCGATCTATCAGCGCACCGGCGGGTTGCCGGATATCGTCGCCGCGCATCTGCTGATCGTTCGCGATCGCAGGCGCGTCCGCGATTCCGGTGAGGTCATCGAGGCCATCTACAGGGACGAGCGCGCGCAGGAGGTCATGTCGAACACCAGCGCGGCACTGAAGAAAACCGGCAAAGGCGGAATGGCCGCGGCGACGGCACTGGGCGCGCTGCTTCCGGTCGCCGAGCTTGCGAGAAAGATAGTTTCCGGAAAGCGGGACAAGGTGCTGCAGACCATCTCAGGTTCAATGTTCCTCGACGCGGAGAGAAAGAAGCAGGATTCCTTCTCACAGACAGCCGCGTCACCTGACAACAATATGGAAATCGAGGTCGACGTGTTTCTTTTCGATGCGTCAGCCGACAAAGACAGTATCGCGGAGACGGAGCAGGCCGAAACCCAGTTGAAAGCTGACGGCCTGCTCTTCGTGCAGCACGGAAGATAGCGTTATCGCGATGAAAAACATCGTCCTGTGTTCGGACGGCACCGGCAACGCTGGCGGAAAGGGTTTCACGACCAATGTCTGGCAATTGTTCAAATCGCTCGATCTCAATGGCCATATCTGGGATCCGACTCTGTGCGAGCAGCTGGCCTATCACGATGACGGCGTCGGCACGCGCGACAATCCCATCCACAAGCTGTGGGGCGGGGCAACCGGTTGGGGGCTGACGCTGAATATTCAGGAGCTATACCTGTTTCTGGTTAACAACTACGAGCCGGGCGATCGCATCTACATCTTCGGATTCAGCCGCGGTGCTTACACTGCGCGATCTCTGGCCGGACTCATCGCGATGTGCGGCGTGCTGGATCGTCGCAGATATGAGGTCTCTCAGCTCGAGAAACTCTCCAAAGAGGCGATAAGAATTCTGCGCAGCGCCTTCATTCGCGGTGTGTCGGAGTGGATACGCGGCTCTGACACCCTGGCGAAGCACGAGAATGAATTGCATCAGACAGCAAAGCGGTTTCGCCTGGATCATTCGGTGCCGAATGACGGGAGCGACGATTGCCGGACGCCGATCGAGTTTGTCGGCGTCTGGGATACGGTCGATGCGTACGGTTTCCCGTCCGATACGATCGCCGATTGGGTGCACTTTCTCGTCTACCCTTACAAGTTTCCCGATACGCGACTCAGCAAGCTCGTCAGAACGGGCCGTCAGGCTATCGCAATCGATGATGAGCGACGAACCTTTCATCCGGTGCTATGGGATATCGATCCGGACGAGCCTGAGAGAATTCAGCAGGTTTGGTTTTCCGGTGTGCATGCCAACGTAGGCGGCGGGTACCCGAAGCAGGGCCTGGCTATGATCAGCCTCGACTGGATGATGAGCGAGGCTGAGGCGATTCGTGATGGCGCCGCCGGGCTGCGATTTATCGCTGAAGCACGTGAAGCAGTACGTAAGTCGGCGAATCCGTACGACAAACTCTACAACTCGCGCACCGGATTCGCGCTTGCATACGGCTACGCTCCGCGTGACCTGCGGGCGATGTCGACAGCGCACGGCATCGGTAAGCCGGCGATCCACGAAAGCGTCATCAGGCGCATTCGCTCCGGCACTGAAGGTTACGCGCCACTTGGCATACCCAGTGATTTCGAAATCGCCGTCACACAGGGCACGCATGCGAGCACGGACGAACTGGAAGCCACGCGCACGCATATCTGCGAGGCGTTGAGCGCGTCGGGCGCGCCCAGTGACGGCGCAACGCTTCCGCCCCTCGAGAAGAAGCTGAGTTCCTGGGTAAGTTTGCGGCGCGCGACCAACTGGGTGTTATTCTGGGCCGCGATCGTAAGTGTTGGCGCTCCCTGGATCGTTGTCGTGACGTCTGCGGGGGAGCGCGCTGCTGAATCGCTTTTTTGGCTGCCCGAGTGGGAGGCTTACAAAGCGGTCTGGCTTCGGCTCGTTCCGTGGGTCGCTTTCTTATTGCTGTTGATGTGGCAGGCGACTGCTTATGCGAAGCGCCGTATTCGGAACGGGACAAACACGTTCTGGCGAAACGTATTCAGAAAGCTGTGAGCCCTACCAGATCACGCCGCCCTGGAAGCTCGCCAGACCGCTGCCTCCGCCCATCATCAGCATTTTATCGCCTTCTTTCGGGTTGGCGAAATCGAGCGCTATCGGGATCGAGCAGGAAGCAGTATTGCCCAGATAGATATAGGTCAAAGGGGTCTTTTCCAGCGGTACGTTCGATATGCTGCAGAAATCCGATACGGACTTTTTGCCTACCTGGTGGCAAATCATGTGGTCGACGTCTTCTGGCTGCCATTCCAGATCACGATACGTTTCCGACATCATATCCGTGTGAATCTCGTTGATCGTATCGGTAATTCCCTTCATCAGCATCTGGCCTTCAATGCCGTGGTCGCCGTATCGGTAGAAGCAAAGCTCCGCATATTCGCCCTTGGAATTGAATTGCATGGCCTTTATTCCGGACGGCCTGGTTTTCTCGCTTCTCGACAATACGACTGCGCTGCCCGCATCGCCAACGGTCATCACGCCGAAGCGGTCGCGGAAATATTCGTCCGGTTCGTTATTGATTCGATGGATGAATTGCCTCACGACCCTGCTGGCCCGTTCGCCGGAGCAGATGAGTGCCGTCTCGATGCTGCCGGTAGCTATGAGGCTGTCGGCGACGGTCATGCCCGAGATGACACCCTGACACGCGTTGGAAACGTCCATACAAACGGCGTTTGAGAACAGTTTCTTCTGGATGACGTGGGCTGTACCCGGTTCCATGAAGTCTTTTTCGATGCCGCAATAGATGATCAGGTCGAGGTGCTTCGGGTCGATGCCCGCCTTTTGCAGGGCAACGATCGATGCCTCAGTCGCCAGATCAGAGGGTTGCGTCCTGGAATCGGCAAATCGTCTTTCGACGATTCCGATTCTTCGGTCCACCCAATCCAAAGGAATGCCGAATCGCTTTTCGGACTGAATTTCTTCCATCAGGCTAATCGACGAGATCCTCTCTTCCGGGAGGTAGATGCCGATCCCTGCGATTTTTGAACTTCCGTGTATTACCATCGCTGTGCACCCGAGAGAGAGCCCCCCGGACTGACCTGGCGAATGGTAGGTCGT
>JASFSB010000307.1:0-3915 GCA_050114615.1 Gammaproteobacteria bacterium | reverse complement strand
TGGGACGGCATCACCGAGATTCTCCGCTCGCCGTATCTGCTGGGAATCGCTGCATACATCGTTCTGATGGCCGTATCCAATACACTGATCTATTTCACGCAGGCAGCGGTCATCAGCGAGGCAACCGATACGTTCAGTCAGCGCGTCGAAAGCTTCGCCTTGTTCGACATGGCGACGCAGCTCGCGACGCTGATTACGCAGATTTTCATTACGACGCATCTGATTAAACGGCTCGGTGTCGGACTGACGCTGACGATCATGCCGGTGATCACGGTCGCCGGGTTCGCCGTTCTGGCTGTCTGGCCGATATACGGTGTGATGCTGATCTTCGCGGCACTGCATCGTGCGGCGCGCTATGCAGTCTCGAGACCCGCTCGCGAAACGCTTTTCAGCGTTGTGCCGCCGGCGGAGAAGTACAAGGCCAAGCCGATCATCGATGTTTTCCTTTATCGCGGCGGCGACATCGCCGGTGCCGCAATCGAAGGCAGTTTGCGGGCCGCCGGTCTCGGCATAGCAGGGCTCGCCGGGGCTTCGGTGCCGCTTGCTGCCGCCTGGGGCGTGCTGTGCATCGCGCTCGGCCGCGCACAGCAACGCAGGGATCAGGATCAGACCGCCGTCGCAGCCACGCAGTCCTGATCCAGCTAATCTCCGGACATCGTGAACCGGAGAGTCAGCATGCCAGATCGATACATGCGGGGCATGACCCTGCGAGCAGCCGCTTTGTGCACGGTCGCTGCTCTGAGTGCCTGCGGTGGTGGGACGAATGAGCCGGCAGCGGCAAACGAGCAGCCTGCCAGCGTCATCGGTGATCCGCTGCATCGGGCGCTCGATCGCGCCGAATCCGTTCAGGATACGCTCGACGAGCGTGCCGCGGATCTGCGCGAGCGCCTCGAAGAGGCCGAAGGCAACTAAGACCTCGACCGGCCGCCGAAGCCGAGCACGCGCCGTAGTCCGCGAAAGGCGGGCACCGGTTCGGTGACGACGATCGTCGGAATCGCAGTCATGTAGGCGCGATACCGGCCTTTCGACTCGAAGCGTGACCGAAACTCGGACTCCGCGAGCAGGCTCACGACCTGCGGCACGATCCCGCCGGTTATGTAAACTCCGCCACGCGCGCCGAGCGTGACGGCGAGGTCTGCGGCGACTGTACCGAGCAGGCGGAAGAACATGTCCATTGCGCTTGCCGCGAGCGGCTCGCCCTTCAGCGCGAGCGACGTGACGTCGTCGGGATCGACTCGCGGCATCCCGCGCCCGGCGATTTCCGACAGCGCGTGATAGAGGTTGACGAGCCCGGGGCCGGACAGCGCGCGTTCCGCCGAGCAGTGCCCGTAGCGCTCCTTCAGGATATCGATCACGTCGCATTCATCCGCCGTGGTGGCGGCGAGCGTGACATGGCCGCCTTCGCCCGAGATAGCAGCCCAGCCGTCCGGATGCGGCACGAGCCCGCTGACACCGAGTCCGGAGCCCGGACCCAGCACCGCCCGGGCGCCGCGCTCCTGCGCCTCACCGCGGCCGATCTGAGTCAGACTGTCGGGGTCGAGATCGAGCAGGCTCCAGGCGAGTGCTTCGAAATCGTTCAGGACCTGAAGTCGGCGCAGACCGAGCCCGACCTGAAGGCTGATCTGCGAGAAGCTCCACTCGAGGTTGGTCATTTCGATGTGGTCTTCGAGGATCGGTGCTGCGAGTGCGAGCGCCGCACGCGACGGGCGATCGGACTCCCGGCGCCGTGCCAGATACGCCTGCAGCATCGCTTCGACACCGTCGAATTCGCTGTTGTTGAATGTCTCTGGTGCCAGCACAGCGCCTTCGTGATCGAGGAGCGCGCAGCGCGAATGCGTTGCACCGATATCGGCGATGAGGTCCATGCGTCAGGCGTTCAGGTCCGGAATCCGATCACTCTCGAGGTGCGTAATCATATCCTTGAGCATGAGCTTGCGGCGTTTGAGGCGGCGCAGCTGAACCTGATCAGCCGTCGGATCGAGTGCGAGTGCGTCGATTTCTTCGTCGAGGCGACGATGCTCGACGCGCAGCTCCTTGAGCCGTCTGGTATTGCGAAAAGCCTCTGTTTCGATCTTCGAGTCCACTACCGTTCTCGTGGTTTCGGAACCCAGTCACGGCTGCGGTCGCCGTATGCGATGAAATACGGATTGAGCAGCCCATCGCGTTGGTTGTACCGTAAGACGCCGCCGGCCATATCCATCATACTCCCACCGGCGGCTTCGAGGACAGCGTGTGCAGCCGCCGTATCCCATTCCGAGGTCGGACCGTGCCGGGGGTACACGTCGGCTTCGCCCGCTGCGACGAGACAGATTTTCAGCGAGCTGCCCATGGGCCGCATTTCGTGTGGTCCGAGCTGTTCGAGATAACCGGCCAGCGCCGGGCTCGCATGGCTGCGGCTGCCGACGACGCGCACGGGGCTCGGTGCCGGTGTTGTCACGGAGATCGAGCGTGGGGCTTCGCTGCCGGTCTGCAGCCAGGCGCCATCGCCGACGATCCCGCTGTACATGGCTTCGAGCGCTGGCGCATAAACGACACCCAGCACGGGCGCATGATTTTCGATCAGCGCGATATTGACCGTGAATTCGCCATTGCGCTTGATGAACTCCTTTGTGCCGTCGAGCGGGTCGACGAGCCAGAACCGCGGCCAGTCGCGCCGCTGAGCGATTGACTCCGGCGCCGACTCTTCCGAAAGAACCGGGAGCTCAGGTTCGAGTCTGCCGAGTCCGCGCAGGATCGTTTCATGGGCGGCCTTGTCCGCGGCAGTCAGCGGTGAGCGATCGTCCTTCAATTCGACGTCGAATTCGCCGGCATATATATCCATAATTGCGCGACCGGCGTCGCGGGCGATTTTCCTTACGGCTGCGAGCCATTGTTTTCGTTCAGACAATCAACCAACTCCGTTAAACCGGCTTGTCGATGAGCAGTGACGTAACAGCAATCGATTGGGATCGTATCGACACTCTGCTGCTCGACATGGACGGTACTGTGCTCGATCTTGCATTCGATAACTATTTCTGGCTCGAACTGCTGCCACAACACGTTGCGCGAGCCAGGGGTATCAGTCTCATCGCCGCTAAAGAGCAAATGCAGCGACACACGTTGCGCGTCCACGGGAGCCTGCAATGGTATTGCATCGAGCATTGGAGCGAGCAGCTCAGGCTCGATGTTGCGGCGATCAAGCATGCGACGCGCAATCGCATCGCTTACCTGCCCGGCGCACTCGAGTTTCTGCGCCACGCGCGGAAGCCGTCCCGGCGACTCGTGATCGTGACGAACGCACATCCGCAGACGCTGGCGATCAAATTGCGCCAGACGCACCTCGACCGCTACGTCGACGCCGTCTTCAGTTCGCACGATTTCGGTCATCCGAAGGAAACCGCTGAATTCTGGTCAGGCTTCGAGCGCGTCGCGGATCTGGAGCGCGACAGCGCCGTTCTCGTCGATGATTCCGCGGCAGTGCTCGACGCGGCAAAAAATCATGGGCTCGCCGGCGTCGTGACGATCACCCGGCCGGACTCGAGCCGACCGCAGCGTGAAACGCACCCGGACGGCGGTCCTGCAATCGCGGCGCTGGCCGACATTGCCCACTTGCTGGCTGGTCCCTAGTCCTTTCGAGTGTTTCGCGGCCTGCGCTTTCGCCTGCGGCCACGCGGCTGCGAGTCGTCCTTACCCGACTCGGACTTTCCTCTGGCCGGAGGCCGCGGACCGCGTTTCCGACGGCGTGCAGGTGCGGGCTGCACGATCTTCAGCAAAGCGGCGTGATCATACTGCTCGACGGGAATCTTGCGGCCGACATATTCCTCGATGGCAGGCAATGACTGGACGTAGTCTTCACAGCCAAAGCTGATCGCATCTCCCGATGCACCGGCTCGCGCCGTCCGCCCGATTCGATGGACATAGTCCTCTGCATCCTGC
>JASFSB010000306.1:0-3916 GCA_050114615.1 Gammaproteobacteria bacterium | reverse complement strand
CACGATACTGCCGCGCAGCAGCGCTGATTCGCCGGCGAGATCTTCTCCGACGAGCTGCAGCTGCGCGCGTACACCATTGGCGGCGGCTTCGAGATCGTCGATCGTGACGTTCGTCTGCAGCAGGTCGACCGCGAGCGCATTCCATGCCAGTTCTGAGGCGAGTCGGCCCCGGTTACCCACCGGTAAGTTTGCGGTATTCGTCAATCGCACGGGACCTGTGACCACTCGGATGCCGGGCACGAACTCGAGCGTTTCGATCTCTATGTTGCCTTCGGCGTCGGTCGTGCCGCTGGCATCACCGATGCGGAAGTCGATCGCGCTGCCGAGTGCGCTGAGCGAGCCGCTTTGCCCGACAGAAGCCGTCGTTTCCACAGCAACATGCGCGGTGCGCTGAGTTGCAACGTCGAGCAGGTCCATTTCGAGATCGATGGCGACCGGCGTCGCTGGCGCAACTGCACCGGTGGATAAGGAAAGGTCACTGACGATATACCGCGGCGCCCCGTTTTCTCGCCACACCACGCGCGATCCACGGAGCTCGACGCCTTCGATATCCAGGCCGGTCAGCGCGCCTGACACTCCGGAAGCAGGCGGAGGATCCGTTACCTGCTCAGCGGAAGCTTCCGTCGTGCCAGCAGCGATGAGATCGGACCAGTTGGTCGTGCCGTCCTGTGCCACGGAGAGGTCGAGCTCGAGGCCGTCGAGATTGACGGTACCGATCTCGAATTCGCGCCTCAGCAGCAAAGGCATCAATCGTACGCGCGCAGACACGCGCTGCGCGGAAACGAATGGTTCAGTGCCGAATCCCGGCGCATTGCCGAGCTCGACATGTCCGGTTTCCACTGCAAGCCAGGGGAACACGCTCAGTTCGATGTCGCCGTCGATGTTCAGGCTGCGCCCGGTGCGGTCCTCGACCCAGGTTTGCGCGTATTCCTTGTAATCATTCGGATCGAATGTCAACGCAATGATGACGACTGCAACGACAACGAGACCAACCAGTACGCCGATACCGACTGCGAAAAGCTTCAGAAATCTCATCGGACTGCCTCCCGCGACAGCCGCGTTGGTGGTGTGCCTGCGAGCCTACGCTTACACTGTGACCGACTCAATACCGCCTCAGCTTAAGATATATGGATTACCGCAACCTGGGACGCACAGGCGTCAAGGTCAGTCGACTGTGTCTCGGCACGATGATGTTCGGACGTAGCACCGGCGAGGCCGACTCACTTCGGATCATCAGCCACGCGCTGGACAACGGCATCAATTTCGTCGATACGGCCGATGCCTATGCTGCCGGTGAAAGCGAGCGAATTCTCGGCAAAGCACTGCGTCAATTCGGGCGTCAGCGTGTCGTGGTCGCGACGAAGGGCTTCTTTCCGCTCGATCGCGACGACGTCAATGCAAGAGGGCTGAGCCGGCGTCACCTCGTTCGGGCGTGCGAGGATTCGCTGCAGCGCCTGGGCACTGACTGGATCGACCTCTACCAGCTGCACCGGCCGCAGGCAGACATTCCGATCGACGAAACCCTGCGGGCCCTGGATGATCTCGTGCGGGCGGGAAAAGTGCGTTACATCGGCACCAGCATGTTTCCGGCGTGGAAGATCGTCGAGGCGCTTTGGGCGGCGAAGGAGTTCGGGCTCAATCGTTTCGTCGTTGACCAGTCCACTTATCATATGCTCGATCGAACACTCGAGCGCGAGGTGCTGCCGGCTGCCCAAAGCTTCGGTCTCGGAGTGATCACGTGGGGTCCGCTGTGCGGCGGGCTGCTGACCGGCAAGTACACGCGTGAGAACGTGGAGATCGAAGGTCGCTGGCGCGGTGGCAGAGACAACTTCGATCGGCCGATTACGGAACGGGCGTTCGACGTCATCGAGGCGCACGTCGCGCATGCGCAGGATTTCGGCTGCACGGCGTCGCAGCTCGCGCTGGCATGGAACGCTGCTCAGCCCGGGGTGACCTCGCCGATCATCGGCCCGCGAACGCTCGAGCAGCTCATCGATAATCTGGGGGCTGCCGAAATCGAGCTCCGGCCGGAAGACCTCACGCGCATCGATTCATTTGCGCCGCCGATGACTGCTGCGATGCCGTACTATGATGCGGCGCTCGCCACAGACATGCGCGCGAACCTGTTGCGCTGGTAACTCCGCGCGTGTCGAAGAATCGTTGGTTACTGCTGGGCCCGGGACTGCTGCTCGCGGCGACGGGCGTCGGCGGCGGTGACCTTGCGACGGGTGCGATCGTCGGTGGATTGCTCGGACCTGCGGTGCTCTGGGCGGTGATCGTTGGTGTCGTGCTCAAGTACGTCGTGACCGAAACGCTTGCGCGCTGGCAGCTCGCAACGAGCGATACTTTTCTCGAAGGCGTGTTCGAGCGACTCGGCCCCGCGGCTATCTGGCTGTTTATGCCCTATCTGCTGCTATGGGCGTTTTTCATCGGTTCCGCGCAGATGAGCGCAACCGGTGTCACGCTGCATGCGATCCTGCCGATCTTCGACGATGCCAACAACGGCAAGATCGTATTCGGCATGCTTGCCGGTGTGGCAGGTATTGCGCTCGTGTTGGTTGGCGGCTACCAGCTGTTTGAAACGATCATGCGCGTGTGCATCGGCGTCATGTTCGTCACAGTGATTCTGACGGCAATATTGGTGTGGCCTGGAAACGGTACGGTGCTGCAGGGATTCGTGATGCCGAGCATCCCGGATATCGACGGGGAGGGCCTGACATGGACGATCGCCCTGATCGGCGGCGTCGGCGGTACTCTGACCGTCCTTTGTTACGGCTACTGGCTGCGTGAGGAGGGAATAAGCGGCATAGACAGCCTGCCGGCGTGCCGCTTCGACCTCGGGCTGGGTTATGCAATGACAGCGCTGTTCGGGATGGCGATGGTCATCGTCGGCAGTTCGATCGTGGTGGACGGCAGCGGCGCACAGTTGCTCGTCGATCTTGCGCAGCGCCTCGAAGCGGAGCTCGGCATCGTGGGCAAGTGGCTGTTTCTCATCGGTGCTTTCGGCGCGGTGTTCAGCTCTCTGCTCGGCGTATGGCAGTCTGCGCCGTATCTGTTTGCCGAATGCTGGCGGCTGTTGCGGCGCCAGCCCGAACCGGTATCCGTGAAGATGCCGGCGTACCGGGTGTTTCTGTTGTGCATCGGGATCATTCCGATGATTGGATTGTTCCTGACGTTTCGGCAGATTCAGCAACTGTATACTGTGATTGGGGCCTGGTTTTTCCCGCTACTCGCGCTGGGTCTGCTGGTATTCAACGGCAATCGCCACTGGATACCGGCAGAGCACCGCAATGGGTTCGTGACGACGGTGCTGCTCGTCGCGGTAGTCGGTTTTTTTGCCTGGGTCGGGCTTGGGAGTTAATTACACGACGTGAGCAATCTCGCCAGCATCAAGTCGCCTTATCCTCTGCTCGCGGGGTTGCCGCGTTACGAGTCGATCGTGCACATGGTCAAAGCTGCCGTGGACGAGCGGCCCGACGTTACCGCAATCGTCTGGGAAGATCGGCAGATCAGCTACCGCGAATTCGGCCGTGCCATCGAAGGCCTGCGGCGCGAGCTCGAGGAGCTTGGCGTCGCCGGCAGTCGCGTCGCGGTCCTGATGCCAAACCTGATCGAGATGGACGTTGCGCTGATGGCCGTCATGGCGGCAGGCGCGCAGGTTTCGCCCATCAATCCGTTCTTCAAGGAGGCCGAGCTCGCTAAAGTCATTCCGGTCATCGATGCGAAGGCCATCATTTGTGATGCAGGTACGCGTGAGAAGGCGGAAGCCGTTGCGCGCGATTTCGGAATCGACCGGGTCATCACGCTCGGCCCGGGAGGGCAGAGCATCGACGTATGGACGGGGGACGATTCGCTCGCGTTCGCACCTGCGCAGATGCCTGCAGCTGCCGATCTCGCGCTGCTGATTTTTACCGGT
>JASFSB010000305.1:0-3925 GCA_050114615.1 Gammaproteobacteria bacterium | reverse complement strand
CGGCTGAATCCGCTTCCGCTTGCCCGTCGTGTTGCCCACTCGTCGACGCCGTAGGACTGGTAATCGACACCGCAGACATCCATCAACATTTCGAACCGCGTTTCCGCGGCATCTCGCAGCCGTGTGCAGACGTCGATGAGCGACTCGGGCTCGACAACGTAGCTGACTTCTCCACTTACGGCGGGCTGCCGCTGGAGCGAGGCGCCGAACACGGTCTCGATCTGCTCCGCGAGCCGGGCATAACGGGGAGACAGGTGCGCTTCGGCTGAATTCGCTGGGTCGGCATCCGGTGAAGTCATCGCTTCACCTTAAGCGCGTGCAATCGTGCTGGTGCGGCGGATCTTCTCCTGCAGCTGCAGGATTCCGAATATCAGCGCCTCAGCGGTCGGCGGACACCCCGGCACATAGACGTCCACTGGAATAATGCGATCACAGCCCCGCACGACCGAATACGAGTAGTGATAGTAGCCGCCGCCGTTGGCACACGAACCCATCGAAATGACCCAGCGCGGTTCCGCCATCTGGTCGTAAACCTTGCGCAACGCAGGCGCCATCTTATTGACGAGGGTCCCGGCGACGATCATCACGTCCGACTGCCGCGGGCTCGGGCGAAACATGACACCAAAGCGATCAAGGTCATAACGCGACGCGCCGGCCTGCATCATCTCGACTGCGCAGCACGCCAGACCGAAAGTGACCGGCCACATGGAGCCTGTTCTGGCCCAGTTGATGAGCTTGTCGACCTGCGTGACGACAAAGCCGCGCTGCATCGTCGCTTCGATCGGAGACTCAGCGGTCTCTTCTAATCCCATTCGAGCGCTCCCCTGCGCCATTCGTAAACGAATCCGACAACCAGTATTCCGAGGAATATGCCCATTGCGACGAGGCCGAATAGCCCGACCTGATCCAGCGCAACAGCGCCAGGCACGAGAAATGCCAGCTCGAGGTCGAACACGATGAACAGGATGGCGACGAGGTAGTAGCGAACGTCGAAGCGCATCCGGGAATCTTCGAACGCCTCGAAGCCACATTCATACGCCGACAACTTCTCGGCGTCCTTGCGGCCGCGGCCGAGAATGAATCCCAGGGAGAGCAGGACGAGTCCCAGGGCACCTGCGATGCAGAAAAATATCAGTATTGGAGCGTAATTCGCGAGCATCGGTTGGCAGCGGCAGCAGCATGGACCGGCGCGGATTGTATCAACATCCCGCGCTCGTCTCACTCAATCCCATCGTCAGAGTTTCCAATTCGAAGTTGGTGCCGATGGCCGGACTCGAACCGGCACGGCTTGCGCCACTGCCCCCTCAAGACAGCGTGTCTACCAATTCCACCACATCGGCAATCAGTCGTCAGTCGTCCCGCCTGAATCGGGAACCACAGGCAACTCGTTTTCCGCGTCATCGGCCTCGAGCGCGCCGGAGGCATCGGAGCCTTCGGCCGCACCGGCAGGCACCTGGCCGGGCACCGCGGGCAGGCCACCTTCATCGGCCCCTGTCGCGATCGGCGGTGCAATGCTGATGCCGGCGGGTTCCTCGAGCGAATCGAGGATGCTCGCGGGCTCCGTGGACTGCCCCGCGAGCCAGGCGAGCGCCAGACTCGTCATGAAAAAGACCGTCGCCAGCAACGCCGTTGCCCGCGAGAAAAAGCTTGCCGATCCACGCGCGCCGAACACGGTGCCGGAGGCGCCCGCGCCGAAACCGGTGCCGGCATCGGCACCCTTGCCGCGCTGCAGCAGCACGAGACCAATAATCAGCAGTGCCACAGCCAGGTGGCAAAACAGGACGATTGTCTGCAACATGAGTTCGCTATCTATTCAGCTGGCAGCGCCAGGATTCAGCTGGCGGCGGCCTGAAAAATCGCCAGAAACTGCGCGGCATCCAGTGACGCCCCGCCGACGAGTCCGCCGTCGATATCAGGCATGGCAAGCAGCTCACCGGCATTGGCCGGCTTCATGCTGCCCCCGTAAAGGATCAGCACGCCGGCGGCAATTGTAGCATCCCGCGCGGCGACTAAGTTGCGAATCGCTGCGTGTACTTCCTGCGCCTGCTCCGGGCTCGCCGTCCTGCCGGTACCGATCGCCCAGACCGGCTCGTATGCGATCACGGCCGAGGCGAAAGCCGCCGCACCGGCAGCATCGAGCACAGCGTTCACCTGCCGGGCAACGACGGCCTGCGTCGACCCGGCCTCACGCTCCCCGAGCGTTTCCCCGACACACACCACCGGCACGAGGTCGGCTGCCTGCGCCGCGACGAACTTCGCGGCAACGCCGGCATCGGTCTCGCCATACAGACTGCGCCGCTCCGAATGTCCGACGATGACATGGCTGCAGCCGACGTCCGCCAGCATGTCGCCCGACCATTCGCCGGTATACGCCCCGGTTCCGACGTGCTCGGAGACGTTCTGCGCGCCGAGCCGAATCGGCGAGTCCCCGAGCCATCCCTTCGCAGTAGTTAAATAAGGTGCCGGGGGACACACGAGCATGTCAGCGCGATCGTGACTGAGGCCGGCTACCAGCTCGGTCACCAGCGCACTGCTGTTCGCAATGGAACCATGCATCTTCCAGTTTCCGGCAATGAGTGGTTTGCGCGCCATCGAGCATCCTCGTCGTTCAGTTCGGCCTTCGCCGGATCGGGCTGGCGCGGCAGCTTAAGGGGACGCCCCGTCCTTTTCAATGCCTTCGACGCTGGCCGTAGCCGGATCCATCCGTGCCAATCAGCGCACGCTCGCCCGAACGCATGCCGCGATTCGATCGGCATGTGCGTGGATTTCCTGCTCGTCTTCGCCTTCGACCATGACCCGAATGACCGGCTCAGTCCCGGAGGCACGCAGCACGACACGACCGCGCCGGCCGAGCATTGATTCGACCTGCTCACGTGCGCAGCGAATCTCCTCGTGCGCATTCGGGTCGATCCGCTCGGGTGTCCGCACGTTGACCAATACCTGAGGTAACAGATTAATTCCGGCAACTAACTCACTGAGTTTCTTGCCAGTTCTCTTCATCGTCGCAAGCACCTGCAGGGCGGCCACGAGGCCATCCCCGGACGTCGCGCGGTCCAGGCACAGCAGATGCCCCGACGTCTCACCACCGAGAATGCCGGCGTGCAGTTTCAGTTCGGCGAGCACGTAACGGTCGCCCACCGGGGCGCGCCGAAACTCGATGCCGAGATCTTCCAGCGCAAGCTGCAGACCGAGATTGCTCATCACTGTCCCGACGACCGGACCCCGCAATTCGCCGGACTCATAGCGATCGCGCGCGAGTATGTACAGGAGCTGATCACCATCCACGAGCTGGCCCTGCTCATCGACCATGACGAGGCGATCGCCATCGCCATCCAGTGCGAAACCCACATGACCGCGCACACCCGTCACGTTCAGTTGCAGCAGATCCGGGCGCGTCGAGCCGCAGCCGTCGTTGATATTGCGACCGTTCGGTGAGCAGCCGACCGGCACGACGTCGGCGCCGAGTGCCGCAATCAGCCGCGGTGCGACCTTGTAGCCGGCGCCGTGCGATGCATCGACGACGATTTTGAAGCCTTCGAGGTTCATGCCCTCGGGAATGGTCCCGCGGCAAAACGCCATGTAGCGCTCGCGGGCGTCGACCACGGTCGTCGCCTGTCCGAGGTGGCTCGAATCGACAGTAATCGGCGGATCGCCGAGATGCGCTTCGATCTCGAGCTCGGTCTCATCCGAGAGCTTCTCGCCCACCTTGTCGAAAAATTTGATGCCGTTGTCGTAGTACGGATTGTGCGAGGCACTGATTACGATGCCGAACTGCGCACTGAGCTGCTGTGTCAGCACCGCGATAGCAGGCGTTGGCAACGGGCCGGTCAGCAACACATTGACGCCGGCTGCAACGAAGCCCGCCTCGAGCGCGGACTCGAACATATAGCCGGATACGCGGGTGTCCTTGCCGATCAGAACCGTG
>JASFSB010000304.1:0-3928 GCA_050114615.1 Gammaproteobacteria bacterium | reverse complement strand
CACCGGTTGGACTGTTGTGGTTCTCGAGCCTGTTCGCACTCATTGGCCTGTACCTGCTGAGCATCGTCGACTCGCCGCTGCTGGTCTTTATGGCGTCAACAATCTGGGGAGTTGGCGTGTGTTATATGTATCCGACGATGGTGGCGACGGCATCCGAACGCTATCCGCGCGGCGGCGCGTTCGTGATGGGTATCATGGGGTTTGCTGCCGGTATGGCGATTCAGTTCGTGCTGCCGATCATGGGCACGATCTACGACGAGGCTCGCATCATGGCGGCCGGCAGCGCGGAAGCGCTGAGTAATCTGACCGGTGAAGAACTCGTCGCCGTCACACGTCTCGCTTCAACGGAGTCCTTCCAGGCCGTCGCCGTCATTCCGGCCGTCCTGCTGCCGATTTTTGCGTTGATCTGGTGGCACGATCGCAGAACAACCGCAGAGGCGCCCTGATCAGCCTCGGTCGAGCATTATCGGGATGATCAGGTCTTCCTCGTCGCTCAGGTGGCGCACGAGGCGGCGAAACGTCAACTCACTTGTTGCGATATATTTTTCAGCCGCATATTTTTGGGCGTCACGAGCGTTTGCCGACTCGTCGTTGAGCGTCGCAAGAAAGGCGTTCGTTGCCTCTACAATCTCGGTAATCGACCTGTGCATCAGTTCGTGGTCGCTGGCGAGCACGTCAAAGCCCGGCCCCAGTGTGCTTTCGGCTTCTCGAAACGCCGGAAAATAGTGGAAATCCTCGATCTGATGGTGACCATGGAGCGCACCAAGGAAGGCCTGTAGCCTTGGTACGAGCCAGCCGGCGAACTCGGGCGGCTGCACTCGATCATTGCGAAAGCGCGTGGCCATCTCGCTCATCGCGCTGGCCTGGTTGCGGAAATAGTCGTGCTTGTCGAGCCAGAACTCGGTCATCGCGTTCCCGCTTGCGCGCCAGCGCTCGCGTGGAAACCGATTGAGCAATGACCTGAGTTCCTCCGGCCAGCCCGTACGTGTATCGATGTCAGTGATCAAAGCTCGGGTCCTGCGTCGGTCAGGCGCTATTCTGCCAGATCGTGCTCGGGGACGGAGGCGGAGAAGTGGGGGGCAGAAGCGGTCGCGGATAACTGAGGTTCGCCAGGGGGGGAGGCATTTCAAAGTGTCGCGACCGTCCCTGCCCGCTAATGAGTAAGCAATTCGCATGCCAGGTCGAGGGCCCCGTGTCTATTCAGTTTCACCGCGCGCCGTGCCCAGCGTCGGTGCGTTACCTGCGTGCATTGCCCTGAGTTGGTGCGTTTTCTTACTCGTCGATGCGTTCAGAGCCGAGCGTGGGCCGGTCGAATGGAAAAATCTCGTCGCGCACGCGAGGATCGGTCAGTCCTTCTTCGAGAAATGCCCGTATGTCGATCTCCGACTGGGTCCCCATATTGAAGGAGTAGATGCTGCCGTTTGGCAGATTGTCGCGGTGCTCGAGCGCCGTTCCTCGCAGGTAGAAACCGATCGCCGCGCCGAGATTGCCGAACTGCCCCGTATGCATGAACCGCGGCCGCAGAGCCACGTTTCGCAGACTCGGTACCTTCATCTCCCCGGCGTCTTCTGCTTCGCCCGTCACACTCATCCGGCCGTTATCGAAACGCGCCAGCCGCAGTCCGATGTTGGCGAAATCATTATTGGTAAATAACGGCGGTACATGGCAGCTATCGCAATGAAAGGCCTGAAAGTCACGCCAGCCCCGCGTGGCTGATTCGCTCAGGGCTTCAGTGTCGCCTGCCTGCAGACGGTCCCAGGCTGTCTCGTCGGCGATCAGCGTACGCTGGTAGGCGGCGATCGCAAACGCGATTCGAGCGGCGGTAATGTCAGACTCGCCGAACGCAGCGGCGAACAGCGCCGGGTAATTCATCGCGCCTTCCAGAGCCTTCCGGATGTCGGCAGGCAGCGCGCTCGCCAGAGCGAGCGGTGTCGCTGCGCTGAGCTTCGCTGTCAGTTCGTCCCAGTCATGTCCGGATCGAGCCATCTCCGCAGGATTGGAAAGGGCAGCGAGCGCCTGGGCTTCCAGTGCTCCGCCGGCGGCGATCAGTATTTCGCCGCTGATCGGGTCGCGGAACTGCGGCCCGGCCCGGCCATCCCAGAAGATCGATTCGGCCCACAGTGCCAGGAAATTCGCCGGAGCGGTTCGCGGTGTGACCTGTAACTGCCTGCCGAATATCGGATGATCGATCAGTTGCCCCTCGGCATCGCGGTATGCGATGCCGGGCGAGCCGCGCACGTCATCGATCGTGCCGGGATCGATCCCCGGATGCCTCCCTGCGCGCGGATCCGAACCGCCCGATGCGGGCAGATGGCAGGTTCCGCAGGCGACGGTATCGTCATATGAGAGCTGCTCCTCCCAGAAGAGTATTTTCCCCAGCACACGTTTCGCTTCGCTTTGCGGATTCTCTGGCGGTATCGGCACATCCGGCAGTTCCGCGGCGACCGGCGCACTCGCCAGCAGCAGCGCAGCCGATGCAGCGCGCAGAAATGACAGTGCGCGGACACTGAGGTAAAGCTGATGACTGTGCATATGATCGTATGCGCTTCGTTGACTGTTCTGTAGAATGGCTGCGCCGCTGTCCGTCGAGGAATCCAAATGTCCGTACTGCCTGCCCTGAAGGCAACCGATCCTGTTATTCACGAGCTGATTGCAAAGGAATCAGCGCGGCAGGACGAGTGTATAAGACTCATCCCCTCCGAAAACTATGCATCTGCCGCAGTTATGGAGGCGACGGGCTCGATTCTCAACAACAAGTACTCGGAAGGCTATCCCGGCCGGCGGTACTACGAGGGGCAGGAATTCATCGACCAGATCGAGACGCTGGCGATCGACCGTGCGAAGGCGCTGTTCGGCGCACAGCACGCCAATGTGCAGCCATATTCGGGTTCGCCGGCGAATCAGGCTGTCTACCTTGCCATGCTGGAGCCGGGCGATTCCGTCATGGGTCTGGGATTGCCGTTCGGCGGTCATCTGACCCACGGCTGGGGGGTGAATTTTTCGGGGATTCTCTACGCGAGCCACCAGTACGAGGTCGATCGCGACACACACCGCGTCGATCTGAACCAGGTGGAGGACCTCGCGAGGAAGCACAAGCCGAAAATCATCATTTGCGGTGGCACGGCGTATCCGCGTGTCTGGGATTTCGAGGGCTTCGGCGCGATCGCCAGCAAGGTCGGCGCGGTCCTCGTTGCAGATATTGCGCATATCGCCGGACTGGTCGCCGCGGGTGTGCATCCGGATCCGTTCCCACATGCGCAAATCGTCACTTCGACGACCCACAAGACGCTGCGAGGGCCGCGCGGCGGAATGATTCTTTCCGACGGGTCCTTTGCGAAGGAGCTCGACAGGGCCGTTTTCCCTGGTCTGCAGGGCGGGCCACACAATCACACGACCGCTGCGATCGCCGTCGCGCTTGCGGAAGCTGCACAACCGCAGTTCAGGTCATACGCGCAGCTGATCGTCGACAACGCCCGGGCGCTCGCAGAGGAGTTGCGGGAACATGGATTCCGTCTGGTGTCCGACGGTACGGACAATCATCTGATCCTGATGGATGTGACCCCGCGCGGCATCAATGGCAAGCCGGCCGCACAGGCGCTCTCCAGGGCCGGAATCGAATGCAATTACAACACGGTGCCGTTCGATCCACGCAAGCCATTCGATCCAAGCGGCGTCCGCATTGGCACGCCTTCGATCTCTACGCGCGGCATGCAACCTGGACATATGCCGCAAATCGCATCCTGGATAGACCGCGCCGTTGCGGCCGCCGATGACGATGCGGCGCTGGCGCGGATTCGGGGCGAAGTCGCCGAGTTCTGCTGCGGCTTTCCGGCGCCCGGGATCCGCGAATAAGCAACCCGCGACGCCGCAGCGCTGCGGCGGTCGGGAACCACCGCAGCGCGTATCGGCAGCGCTTAACGCTTCAGTT
>JASFSB010000303.1:0-3937 GCA_050114615.1 Gammaproteobacteria bacterium | reverse complement strand
CAGCTTCGCCGCACCTGTTGTGCTCGATGCCCTGCAGGCGCAGGAAGATGCGCATCAATGGTGTCTCGATGCATACGAGGTGAAGTTCGTCCGAACGTTCTTTTCCGTCGACCGCCAGCGTATGCTGTGCCTGTACAGCGGGCCGGATGCCGAGGCGGTCAGGTCTGCACAGCAGCGCGCTTCTATGCCCCTCGATCGCGTCTGGGCATTTCAGTTCATAGGCATGGCGGACGCAGGCTTCGGAAACTAGCGCCGCACACGCAACCGCGAAATTCCACGATACCTCCAACGCAGGGTTCAACGGGCCTGCTGCAATCTGTGCCTGTCGAATCAACAACCCTGATGAAAAGCGAGGTATCTCCAATGAACACATCTGAAACAACCGTCGATAATGGCGTTCAGGTCGATGCGCTGCTCGGCGCGCGCGAGGCCCTGCGAGCCGCACCAGAAGCTGCGCAGTTCCAGTGGCGTGCGACCTGCGACTGGGTCAATGGCACGCATAGCCGCTCGAGCATCGAGAGCTTCTTCGGCCTCGGCGAAGAGCAAAGCCATGTTCGCAAATATGTCTACGACACCGATCATCCGGAAGTCTTCGCATCGGAAGATCATGGACCGACGCCGGTCGAATTCGTCCTCGTCGGCCTGGCCGGCTGCCTGAGCGCCGGCATCGCTGCGGTTGCGCAGAACCGCGGAATTCAGCTGCGGTCGGTACGTGCGACGCTCGAGGCAGACATGGACATCCAGGGCATCCTGGGAGTCGATGCCGATGTGCGTAACGGCTTCGAGCATATTCGTGTCGTCTATGAAATCGATGCGGACGCATCAAAAGACGAAATCGCAGCGCTCGTCGCACAGTCACAGAAGCGATCGGCCGTTTACGACATTCTGACGAATCCGACGAATGTCTACGTAGAAGTCCGGTGAGCACGAAACCTGTATCACTGGCTGTTCGAGGCGCCCGCGCTGTTGACGTCATCGTCATTGGCGCGGGCCACTCGGGCCTGGCGATGAGTCAGTGCCTGTCTCGGCATGGCATCGATCACGTGGTGCTCGAGCGCGGCGAAATCGCAAATTCCTGGCGGCATGAGCGCTGGGATTCTCTGCGGCTGCTGACACCGAACTGGCAAGCGAATCTGCCCGGCCATGAATATGCCGGACCTGATCCGGACGGCTTCATGGCAATGCGTGAAGTGATCGACTTCATCGACGCTTATGCGGCGCGAATCAGTGCACCGGTCAGAACCGATACGACCGTCACGCGCGTGAGTCACGACGCAGCTCGCTATCGCATTGAGACGACGCGCGGCAACTGGACGTCTCGAGCGGTCGTCATCGCGAACGGCGCGTTCAATACGCCGGTTATTCCGGCATGCAGCGAGTCGCTGCCGCGAGGCGTCGACCGCCTGGCGAGCCAGCAGTACCGCAACCCTGAGCAGCTTCGTGACGAAGCTGTCCTGATTGTCGGCGCTTCGGCAACGGGCCTGCAGTTAGCGAACGAGATTCAACGCTCGGGCCGTAGCGTCACACTCGCCGTCGGTGAGCACATTCGCATGCCGCGGCGGTATCGTGGACGCGACATTCAATGGTGGATGCATTCAGCGGGCGTGCTCGATCAGCTATATACGGAAGTCGAAGACATTGGTCGTGCCAGGCGTGTGCCTTCGCCCGGGCTCATCGGCAGCGATGAACATGCGATCCTCGACCTGAATGCGCTTCAGCAGATCGGCGTGCGTATTGTCGGTCGTCTGGTTGGCGCGGACGGTGACAAAGCGCAGTTTTCCGGATCGCTGGCTAATCAGTGTGCAATGGCCGACCTGAAGCTCAATCGACTGCTGAACGCGTTCGATGAATGGGCCGATTCGGTTGAAGTGCCTGACGAACTCGCAGAACCGGAGCGCTTCGCGTCGACTCAGGTCGACAACGCACCGCCCTCTTCTCTGAGATTCTCGGACGAAAACATCGGAACCGTGCTTTGGGCCACGGGACTCCGACCGGCCTATCGCTGGCTCGATTTACCCGTCTTCGACCGACGCAACCGAATTCAGCATGATGGCGGAGTTCTGCCCGTGCCCGGAAGCTATGTCATGGGTCTGCCGTTCATGCGCCGCCGCAAGTCGAGTTACATGCATGGCGCCGCGGATGATGCGCAAGACCTGAGCTCACATCTGGCCGATTATCTGCGTTCGAACAAACGATTCAAATGGCGTCGAACCTGCCGTGCCCAGAAACCAGCAACTGTGTCGCCCGCCGGCATCGTCGTATAAGGCTGTACATAGACGACGCTCGCATCCGCGTCGAGCACGAGCAGTGACGGCACGAACTCGATACCGTAGTCAGCGGCGATCCGATCTCCTTCCGGGACGGCGATCATCGGAAAATCCAGATCGTCGATGTAACGACGCGGATCTCCCGATCCGTCTTCCTGGATGTTCACGGCGACCACATTGATGTGGTCGCCATAGTCCGTCTGTATTTCGCGCAGGTATGGCATGAACGCCTTACAGTGCGGGCACCATGTGGCCCAGAAAATAACGACTGCGGGCTTGGCATCGAGCAGATCCGGAAACTGAGTGTCACGTCCGTCGAAATCGACGGCGCCCCATGGCCGGGCAATATCGCCGACTTCGATAGAGTGAGCGACAGAAGCGGCGAGCAGCATCGCAGGCAAACCGGCACGAGTCAGCTTCCGCATTTGCTTTCTCCGCATTGCTTCCTCCAGGGGCCGCCGCGAGTGAAACTAAAACCGATCTTATCGCACAGTCTGCCGCACAGTCGTTGCCAACAACAGTTTCGAATTCACCGGCGGCACGCCATGCGAGCTCCATGCACTTCAGCTCGGCGAGAAGATCGATCTTAGCCGCGTCGCGCCCGGTGCGGGTACCTGCTCCGTGCAGTAAGTATTCCTGCCCGATAGAGCGTTGGCCGGCGCCGGCTCGATCCGCCGTGGAATTAACCAGAATCCAAGACGAGGGCACATACCGGCAATAAGTGCTAATCTGCGCGGTGCCTAAGAAGATCAACGGTCAAGGGGGGCACCGCGCCGTGAGTAAAGATCCACGCGAAATTGTTCTGAACTCGCCGATGAGTCGCATGCAGATTGCCGTCGTGATCATCACGATCGCACTCAATGCGCTCGACGGTTTCGATGTCCTCTCGATCAGCCTGACTGCGCGTGCGATCACGGTCGATCTCGGCATTCAAAGTGATGCGATCACCGGACTGCTGCTGTCGATGGAGCTCGTCGGCATGGCGATCGGTTCGATATTCCTCGGCCGTTATGCCGACGTCTGGGGACGCCGACCCATGATGCTGTTCTGCCTCGTTCTAATGACTGCAGGCATGTTCATGGTCACGACGTCGCCGGGAATCACGGCGCAGACACTCAAGTCCGCAACCGACTCGATCGGCCTGCTGCAGGACTGGCCGGTGGATCTTATGCACATCTCTATCTGGCGAGTCGTCACCGGATTGGGCATCGGTGGCATGCTGGCCGCGATCAATGCAGTCGTGGCCGAGTATTCAAACGCGAAAAACAAACATCTGAATGTCGCCCTGATGTCGATTGGATATCCGGTCGGCGCATTTTCGGGTGGTTTCATCGCCTCCGCGCTGCTCGCAAACTACACGTGGCATTCCGTGTTCCTCCTCGGCTTCGGCATGACGGCCGTGATGATTCCAATCGTTTTCTTCTTCGTGCCGGAAACCGTCGCCTTCAGCGTCCGGCATCAAAATCCCCGTTCGCTCGCGAAGGTCAACTCGACACTGAAGCGAATGGGCAAAACCGTTGTTGACGCATTGCCGGATGTCCGGGAAGAACTGGCGCGTACGGCGAAATCGAGTCTCTTCGAGTCCAAATACGTGAGGTCGACACTCATCCTTGCTGCGGCGTACTTCTTCCACATCACGACTTTCTACTTCATCCTCAAATGGACTGGTG
>JASFSB010000302.1:0-3939 GCA_050114615.1 Gammaproteobacteria bacterium | reverse complement strand
TACGCTTGTCGGATCCAATATTATTCGACCAGTAGGCCAGGCCGCGACCCGCCCCGCCGCGCGCTGCAGAATCGCCACGCGCGCCTTCCTGCTCGCTGTGCATCCACAACATCTCGCCACTTGCCGGGTCGAGCGCAATCGCCGCTCGCCGGCGACCGGCAGTCGTATACAGCCGATCATTCACATAAAGCGGCGTGGCCGAATAAAGCGTATCGGGCCGCGGGCCGAGAAAGTCCGTGCGCAAGCGCCAGGCAATTTCAAGGTCACCGAAATTGCCTGCGTCGATCTGCTCGAGCGGCGCGTAGCGGTGGCTCGCCAGGTTGCCGCCATAAGTCGGCCACTGGGATGAGCCTGTCGACACGTCGGACTGTGCCTGCGCGACAGCCGCAGGAATCATGGTGCAGGCTCCGAGCGCAACCGCCAGCAGAGTGTTCAACATCCTGTTCAAGACTGTCCTCCTCACGGCTCAGGAATTTCGAAAGCCACGTTCTCGAGCATGCCTTTGTCGGCGCCAAGCTCGGACTCGCCGAGCGGCAGACCATTAAACCAGAGCATGTAGCTCAGCAGGTCCACCGCCTCAGCGCGCGAGAGCATATCGGGACGATCCGGTGGCATAGTGCCTATGCGCTCTGTAAGCGACCACAGAGATGCGCCTGACCACACGCCGCTGAACTGAGGGCCGGCCAGAGGCGGCGACTGGTCGCGACCGGACATGTCATCGCCGTGACAGTCCAGGCACAACGAGTAATAGAGTTCCTGTCCTCGGAGGGCCTGTGCTTCGCTGAACGCACCGTCTCTCAGCAACGGCACTGATGCTGTCTGTGCCAACACCGTAGACAGCCCGACACCAGCGAGCACCGAAACCGAACCAACCAGCATGCGCATCTAGTTGATTTCGTATTACTCGAGCGTGGCCAGTGCGGCCTGAGCGCATTCATTGGCAACTGTCAGGTATCGTTCAATCGACTCGGTGCCGACCACGAAAGGATGCGGATCGCCGGGACTGCGGTTCGCCAGTGCCGGCATCTTTTGCTTGCTTCCGTCGTAGTCCGTGTGATTGGAGAGCACGATGTCGGCACCTGACTGAACTGCGATCTCCCGGAAGCGTTCCGCCGATTCCGCGTAAGCCGCAAAGCGCTCGGCGTCCGGCCCGAAGTTGAACAGCGTGCCACCCCATAACGCAGCCAGGTGCTCTGAATCACCATCGCGCACCGGGATCAAGGTTGAGATCGTGCCGTAGGTATGACCCGGCGTCATAATCAGGCGCAGCGTCGTATCGCCCAGAGTCAGTTCACGATCGGCATCGACGACGATATCGCGCTGCGGCCTCCAGCTTGGATTCTGCGCCTCGACCAGATCCCAGTCGGCGGCGCCCATGATCACGCTGGCACCAAAGTTTTCCTGCAGAAACCTTGCACCGCCCGCGTGATCGCCATGACCGTGGCTGACTAGAACGTAGGTAATATCGGCTGGATCGAAACCGAGCTTGCGCAGGCCGTCCACAACATGCGCTTCGACCGAGTAGTCGAATATCGGGTCAATAACAATGATCCCCGCACTGGTTGTCACGGCCCAGGTCGAAAACTCAATCATGCCAACGTAGTAGAGATTATCGAACACCTTTTGCGGTTCACGCTCTGCACGCCCTGCCGGCTGCGCGCCACTACGTCCTGAACCCGCTGGCCCGACAACGCGACGACGTTCTGCGTTCGGCATCGGACAAAGTCGATCGACCATACCGACGTGTTCGCCGGCTGCGTCGATCGCCGCAGCGATATGCGCAGCAACGTTCTCGTTTTGGGCCCCGGCGTTCGCGGATGCGAACACAGCAGCAAGTGCCGCCAACCGTACTTTCATGGTGCCCCCGAAATTCGCTTCAGTTCTGTTGGTACATGGTAGGATGCAGGCGACTCTTCGACAACTCAGGGGCGAACAATAATGAAGATTTTCCAACGTCCTTTAACATGCTTGTTCGGAACTATCACCGTAATAGCTGCGACAGCTTTCGCATCCACAGCTTTCGCGCAGAATTACTTCAATACGGTCAAGACCAAGCTCGAAAATGGCGAGCAAGTTGTTGGTGGAACGGTCAGTTCGCCGGATGTCAGCATCTACTGTGCGATGGCTAATTCCGGTTTCGATTTCTTGTGGATCGAGATGCAGCACAGTCCGCTTACCTATTCCGAGGTCGCCGCTATGATCCGCGTCTGTCCGGGCCCGGCGATTCCATTCATTCGGATCCCGGATGCAACCGAAGGCGACATTCAGAAGGCGGTCGATATCGGCGCACTCGGCGTCATCATCCCCATGGTCGATACTGTCGAAAAGGTCGAGAACGCCGTCACCTACGCGATGTATCCGCCCCTCGGCAAACGCAGCCAGGGCGGTGGTCAGTACGGCACGTTGTGGGGCCGCGGTTATCGCGGCCAGGCCAATGACAACATCATGATCGTGGCAATGATCGAAAACCTCGAGGGTGTGGAAATTGTCGAGCAGATCGCTGGCATGGAGCATGTCGATGTCGTGTTTGCTGCGAGCTCCGACTTGAGCAGCTTCAGCGGCATGCGTCAGGGCGATCCGGGCTACGAGGCTCTGATCACACGCATCAAGGATGCGACGCTTGCTGCGGGCAAGTACCTGGCAGGCCCTTCGGCCTGGAAAGACACCCGCGAAGGTTACACGTTCTTCCAGGGTCCGCCTGAAACCTCGCTCATTCGCTCAGGAGCCCGGCAGACACTTGGCGGCGGTGGTGGGCCACCCGGATTGCCGCGCGGCGTGGCGCCTATTGAGGGCACCGAGGATCTCTGACCTTCGTTACGCAGACGACCGCTCACCCTTCTTCGGCAACGAAGCCCGGGCCTCTTAATCAGCAGATACAGGCTCAGCGCTGACCGACATAGCGAAACTCGAGCAGCGACCCCGGGTCTTCCAGGTCGCCTGTCATTTCGCCGGTTGCCGTCAGAGTGCGGCCGCGACTCGTTGTCAGCGCGTAGATTCGTTCGCCATCCGGAGATATGGCCAGATCCCGGTAACGATTCTGTGATTTGAAATAGGTCTGCGGCGGTCGGCTGGTCGCATCGAGCGGGATGCGGTAGATCGTTCCGCTGACGAGGCTCGCGACAAGCAGCGACGGATTCCAGCCCGGGATCGCGGAAGACATGTACACATCGAGCCCGGTCAGCGCGGCTGTCGCATTGCCTTCCAGCCGGGCGTCGTGGGTGCTCGGCACCGTAAAGAACGTCATCAGCGGCGGCACGAAGTCCGGCAGTTCGACGTCACTCTCGCGAATCCGCGGCACTGAGTCCGGTGGTTCGCCGCCATAACGCAGTTCTGTGCAGGGCGTCGGTGAGGACTGTGACCAGATCGTGTACGTGTAGTACTGATCGTCCTGGTAGCCGGCGATCAGCGGCCAGCCGTAATTGCCGCCGGCCACGATCCGGTTCACTTCATCGTCCGTATCCTGCCCGTGTTCCGCCGCATAAAGCACGCCGCCTGGACCGAATGCCAGCCCCTGTGGATTGCGATGCCCGTAACTGTACACGTGACTTCGGACGCCATTCAGGACCGGATTGTCCTCCGGTATCGAGCCGTCCTCATTGATACGCAGGATCTTGCCTTCGTAACCGCGCCAGTCGCCGACGGAAACGTCGGCGGCCGTCGGCAGTTCCTGTGCACGAATCGGCTCGCAGTAGCGAGCGAGGAAGTTTGCACCATGATCGCCCCTGCTGGCGTAGAGCTTGCCATCGGGCCCGAACACGATGCGGCTTGCGCCATGATCGGCCCCGTGAGGCAGGTTAGTCAGGACATCGACCGGATCGACGAGCGTGCCGTTATTCTCGTCGAAGCGATATCGGCGAATCTTGGCGCGTCGCGCGTCGACCGGACCCGGATCGGCGTCATAGGTATACATGACAAAGACGAAATCGGAATCGCGCGGAA
>JASFSB010000301.1:0-3940 GCA_050114615.1 Gammaproteobacteria bacterium | reverse complement strand
CCGTTCTGCCCCGTCTGAAGGAGAGCATTGCCGGATTTGACATTATTGGCCTCAAGCTCGGCTTTCGCACGGACCCACACAAAGCGCTGGAAATCGTGCAACGCTTCAGCAGCCTTCGCGGTGATGCAAAGCTCGTGTATTTCGACGGCGATGACGATTCCACCGTGCAATGGCCGAAGCTTCTGCCACTGGTGGACCTCTACATCAAGAAACACATGTTTCGCGATCACAGCGAGTACAGTCGTACGTTCATCGGCCGCAACAATCTGACTGAGTACGTTGCAAGAAACTATGGGGCATCGTTTGAAGACGACATGATGCCGGCGTCCGAGCCAGTGGACCCGCGTTACCTGGACCGAATTGTGCTCGGCTGGAACATCGGGCTCGATAAGAAGATCGTATCGACATACCACCGTACCCGCGACATCTGGAATCAGCAGGATCGGCCAAACGACATCGTTCTGCGATCGCAGCTCGCCGAGTGGCTGATCCACCTGCGGGGCAATATCGAACCTCTGCTCGCGAACGATCTGCCGCCGCAATACAAATTCATCGCGCCGACCGAGCGGGTAACGCAGGAGCAATATGACAAGGAGATGCACTCCAGCAAAATCTGCATAGCGCCTTTCGGATTCGGAGAGCTTTGCTGGAGGGACTTCGAGGCTGTCCTGTGGGGCTGCCTGATGATGAAGCCGGATATGAGCCACATCCGCACCGAGCCCGATATCTTCGTTCCTGGCGAAACCTACGTACCATTGAAATGGGATTTGTCAGATCTCGTCGAGAAGTGCGTCTATTACCTCGAGCACGATGACGAACGCCGCCGCATTACCGAAAATGCGTACAGGGCGCTCGAGCACTACTACGAGAGCAGACAATTCGTGCAGGTCGTCGGAGGAATCCTCGAAGGGCTGGGATTCGAAACCGCGCCGGCCCTGGCAACGCAGGAAGCCCGCTCATGACCAACGTCAGGTATCTGCTCGTTGGCGGCGGCATCACGAATCTGGCTTTCGCTCAGCGCATCGCTGACGACAATTACCTCATTTGCGAGGCACTCGACGACGTCGGCGGCTACTGTCAGACCGTCAGGCAGGATGGCTTCGTCTGGGATTACTCCGGCCATTTCTTTCATTTCCGACATAAAGAAATCGAAGACATGCTGGTGTCACGGATCGGCCGCGAAAACGTCAGAACCGTCACCAAAGACTCCAGGATCCGTTACAAGGACGCGTGGGTCGACTTCCCTTTCCAGAAAAACATTCACCAGCTGCCACACGAAGATTTCGTCGATTGCCTGGTGGGACTCTTCGAGAAGGACGATGCGAAATCACCGGACAATTTCGAAGCCATGCTTTACCAGAAGTTCGGGAAAGGAATCAGCGAACGCTTCCTCGTACCGTACAACGAGAAGCTCTATGCAACCAGCCTGTCTGCTCTGGACGTCAATGCAATGGGGAGGTTCTTCCCTCACGCTGACCTCAGGGACATCGTCCTGAATTTCAGGAACTCTGACAACGCGAGCTATAACTCGACATTCACGTACCCCCGCGGTGGCGCAATCGAGTACGTTCGAGCGCTGCAGCAGGACGTGCCGCAAGAGAACATCGCGCTGCGCGAGCCCGTGCTCGAGATTGACCTGCACAACAGGACTGCGCGCACGCCGCAACGCACGATTCGGTTCGAATCCCTGATCAGCAGCGTCCCGTTCCCCAAACTGCTGGCGATGACGGGCCTCGATCACGACCCCGACGTATACAGCTACAACAAGGTTCTGGTGTTCAATCTCGGTTTCGACAGAAAGGGTCCGCGAGGGGTCCACTGGGTCTATTTCCCCGAGCGGGACGTCGTGTTCTACCGAATCGGCTTCTATGACAATATCTTCGACACCGATCGAATGAGTATGTATGTCGAAATCGGTTATCCGTCCGATCACGAGGTTACCGAAGCGGAGATCGCGGCGTCACTGGAACGCGTGCTGGAGGACCTCAGGCGGCAGGGAATCGTTACAGATCAGCAGCTGGTCTCGCATCACAGCATCGTGCTGGATCCTGCCTACGTTCATATTACCGGCGAGTCCGTCATCGATGTCGATGAAAAAATGAGCATTCTCGCGACGCGCGGCATACATTCGATTGGTCGCTATGGTGCGTGGACGTACTGTTCGATCGAGGACAATATTCTCGAGGCGCGCGCGCTGGCCGATCGCTTCAACGCGTTACCGAGGCGCCGGCAGTTACGCAGCGTACGCACGCCTGGCCTCGCAGTCGCGACCTGAGCACGCGGCGCGACTAAGCCTGCAGCGAAGCCGCAGCCGCAACACGGCGGCTGCGCGGCAGAGAAATCCACAGCAGTCCCCTGCGCAACCAGTCAACGGCACACCTACTTCAGTCCTGCATCCGAGCGGTACACCGTGCGCGCCTGTTCGACCAGCGGCGCGGGCATGACCGTTGCGCGAATTTTGAACGGCACGTGATCCTCGACCTGCGCCTTCGATGAAGGCTTGTCCTCGCCCCAGACCAGCGTTACTTCGGTGCCCGGTGCAGCCAGATCCGAATCGATGGTTCCGAGCGACAATATCGCACGTTCATTGGCCGAGTAACCGGTCCAGGTCGACAGCCCGACGATCTTACCGTTTGCTTCGATTCGGTCCGCGTGAAACGTGTCGTAGAGCGACATCGGCAGGTTGATGAACTTGGCGCCGGGGCCCTTATGAAACAACGAGCCGTAAGCTGCGGCCGTGTCATCTCCATTCCATACGAACGTGACCTTCTTGCGCCTTTCGGTCGTGCCTTCAGCGACCATCTTCTCCAGCGCCTCGCGGCCGATGAAGTCGTGGTCGAAACCGATGATACGGCCGTAGTCGAGCTCGTATGGCGTGAAGTAGTAGTCTTCGATGTCGTCCGAGTGAAAGCTGCCACCGAGCGGAGCGGTCGTCTCATAAGCGTTTTCGGTCAGCCACTCGCGATAGGGCCTGAGTTTTTCGCCTGAGTAAATCGCCGGCAGCGGGCGCGGCAGCCAACCCGATTCCAGTGCATTGGTATGGTATGCACGCCCCCCGACGGGGATCATGTCGTGTTTCTTTCCTGCGGCCATCAGCGCACCGTGGACCGCATCGTTGTCCTCCCACGGTCCCCACATCTCCAGGCCCGGCTCACCGGCCATGCCATGGCGCAGGGCGCGCACTTCCCTGCCCGCGATTTTCAAACGCGTCATATGAAAAAAGCGCAGCTTCGGTGGCGCCTCTCCGGTCGCCTCGCGAATGACCTCCATCGCGCCGGGTCCCTGAACCTGATAGCGATACAGGACCGGATCGCCCTGACGATAGAACGAGTTGTCGTCACGCCAGATGCGCACGTCGTAGCCACCGGTTGCCGCGTGATAGTGCAGCCAGTTGATGGACGGCGGAATTCCGACCGCCTGATACTCGTCTTCCTCGAGATGGAACAGAATATTGTCACCGATGACATATCCGTCATGGTTGACCGCGACGAACTGCTTGGCCATGTCGACCGGAAAATGCGCGACACTGTTGACGGCAAGATCGCTGATCAGCTTCAACGCATCGGGGCCTTTGATGTTCAGGTCCGCCATGTGGTGAGACTGATCGAAAATGACGGCGTTGCTGCGCCAGGCGAGCTGCTCATCACGCCAGTTCGTGAATTCCGGCACCACGCGCGGAACGATGGCGGGCGGCGTTTTCGATTCCCACAGCAGCCGCACCGCGCTGCCGGCCTCCTGGATCGCTTCTTCGAGATTCTTTGCCATGTGCGGTCCCCCTGTTCGGATCGGTTAAGGCGACACTGCGCCCCTGCGCGCACTTTCGACGAAATCCGTTCTCATGTAAAACATGTTTTATAGATGATGAACCCAGGGAAATCTGTGGATGGCAAGCATTCCCTTTTCGATCCGTCAGCTCGAGTATTTCGATGCCACTGCCAGT
>JASFSB010000300.1:0-3940 GCA_050114615.1 Gammaproteobacteria bacterium | reverse complement strand
ATCGGCGATTTCCGGGATCCCGATTCGTCAGGCTATGGCGGTTACCGGCTCGGTCAATCAACATGGTTTCGCTCAGGTAATCGGTGGCGTCAATGAAAAGATCGAGGGATTTTTCGACATCTGCAAAGCGCGTGGTCTGACCGGCGATCAGGGTGTGCTGATTCCGAAAAACAATGTTCAGCATCTGATGCTGCGCGAAGACGTCATCGAGGCCGTCAGCCAGGCGCAGTTCGATATCTATCCTTTCGAAACCGTTGACGAGGCCGTGGAGCTGCTGACCGGCGTTGCAGCCGGCGAGCGTGATGCTTCCGGAAAATTCCCGGTGGATACGGTCAACTACCTCGTCGAGACGAAGCTCCGGGAATTCGCTGAAGTGCGTAAGAACTTCGCTCGTGAACGTACGAAGTCAGGCAGACGGCGGGCTGACCGCGGCAAGTCATGAACGAACGCCGCGCCGCGCAGCCTGTGGTCGTCGTCGCACTCGGCGGCAAAGCGCGTGAAGACTATGCGATCGAGCTGGCCCGTGAGCTTGTCCAATCGGAAGCACCCGAGCTGCTCGGCCTGTTCGTCGAGAATGCACAGCTACTCGAGCACGCGCGCTCGCAATGGGCTCGGGAGATTCTGCTGACGGGCCAGGAGCGGGGGCTGGATCGTGGTTCGCTGGAGCGTCAGCTGCGTTCTCAGGCGGCACTCGCGCGTTCCCGGTTCGAGACGGCCACGGCACGGCTGGGTTTGCAGCATCGGTTTGAAGTCACGCGCGGAGATGTTTTCGCTGAGCCGATCAGGCGTGCAGCGGCGGCCGAAGCGCTGGTTGTCTGCCTGGCCGAGGTTCTCAGCGGCAGCAGTGTGTGGCCACGGGGTTTCGCGCGACAGTTCGTCGAGGCGCGCCTGCCGCTCGTTCTGCTTGCGCGTGAAGGGTGGCTGAGCGGTCGGAGCATTGCGGTCGTTGTCGATGAGATTGCCGCATCGAATCGCGCGCTTGCAGCTGCAACCCGAATCGCGCGGCAAAGCAGGTCGCCGTTGTCGGTGCTGCTGCCCGTTAGCAAAGGCCGGGGAATCGATGACTCGGATCTTCAGGCACTACTCGCCGCTCAGGGTGTCGACAAACGCAGCATTATTCCGATAAGCGGAGCCATGGCTCCCGGCGTCGCGCATGCAGCACGTGCCTGTCGGGCGCGTCTGCTGGTCATGCCTTCACGTGCGCAGCCGGGTGAGTCCGAATCGATCGATGAGCTGATGCGCCGATTCCAGGGCGCACTGATGCTCGTTCGACCATGACAGCGACGTCGATCGAGTTCAATAAGGAGGCGGCTGGAATCCTGCGCGCGTGTGGTGATCAGCTGGAACTTCAAAACGCCAATCCGTTTCGCGTAAACGCCTACCGCAGAGCGGCGGAAACGCTCGAATCGCTGGACATCGACGCGCGCGATATTCTCCGCGAGCAGGGAATTCCCGGGCTCGTCGCGCTCCCGGCAATCGGATCGGGTCTGGCTGGCGCCATCGATGAGATCGCACGAACGGGCCGGCTGTCGCGGCTCGACCGTCTGAGCGGCACGGCAGACCCGGAAGCGTTGCTGCGCACCGTGCCCGGAATCGGCCCGGGGTTCGCGCGGCGAATTCATGAAGAGTTGCACATCGACACACTCGAGGCTCTCGAGGTTGCGGCCCATGATGGAACTCTGGCAGCTATGCGGGGCCTCGGGCCGCGGCGGATCGCCGGTATTCAGGCGGGACTGGCGAGCGTGCTCGGCCGAGCACGCAGGTCCCGGCGCAATGAGCCGCGCGGCAGCGAGCCGAGTGTCGCGATGCTCCTCGATGTCGACCGCGAATATCGCGAGGCGGCTGCAGCCGGGCGGCTGCCATCGATCGCACCGCGAAGGTTCAATCCGGAAGGCAAGGCATGGTTGCCCGTTTTGCATACGAGCCGCGACGGCTGGCACTTGACTGCACTCTACTCGAACACCGCACGCGCGCACGAGCTTGCCCGGACGCGTGACTGGGTCGTGATCTACTTTCATCAGGATGACCATGTGGAAGGCCAGCGGACCGTTGTCACCGAAACACATGGGGCGCAGCGTGGCCTGCGCGTCGTTCGCGGCCGCGAAGCAGAATGCGCATGACCCTGGTTGAGCACAGATATTTCGTGCGTTGCGTTGCTCCAGGCGCTGAAACCGGACTCGAAGATGACGTTCTGAGGATTAACGTCACGGAACTGAGCCGACTGATCGCAGCGCGCGATGAGCGAATTCGCAGCGCAGCCATACGATTCGCATCACCGGGTGATCCCGTGCGCATCGTTTGTACCAAGGACGTCATTCAGCCACGCTTCAAACCGGACGGCGGCAGGCCAGGGACCGGTGAGAGCTTCGTGCTCGAAGGGGTTGCTGTCGTAACCTGCGGCCCGATCATCGGTTTTCAGGAAGGTATCATCGACATGCAGGGCCCCGGCGCGGATTACACGCCGTTTTCGAAGCTTTCTCTCGTTGTCATGGAGATTGCCGTCGTGCCCGGGACAGGCCCGCACGAACACGAAGCAACGGTGCGTTCGGCCGGACTTTATTTGTCCGAACTTCTTGCCCGATGCTGCGCTCGGCTGCCTGCGGCGGACACGCGCGAGATTCGCTGGGAAAGGTCCGCCATCGACACGAACCTGCCGAGCGTCGTCTACATAGACATGGTTCTCACTCAGGGCCTGCTGCATGACACGTACGTTCTCGGTCGATACGCGGGTGACGTTTTGCCGGCGATATTCGACCCTCGCGTACTCATTGATGGCGGCCTCGTATCGGGCAATTGCGTCAGCGCCTGCGACAAGAACACGACGTATCACCATCAAAAGAATCCGATCGTGACGGAGCTCCTCGAACGTCATGGCAGTGAATTGAATTTCGTCGGCGTCGTTGTGACGAAAGCGCCCACGCGTCTTGCCGAGAAGCAGCGGGCTGCGGAGCAAGCCGTCGCGCTGGCGCGTAAACTCGACGCGACAGGTGCAATCGTAACGAAGGAAGGCTTCGGCAATCCCGATGCCGATCTCATGATGATCGCCAGAGGCCTCGAGGCTCATGGTATAAGCACTGTTGCCGTCAGTGACGAATTTGCAGGTAACGATGGTGCGTCGCAGTCGCTCGCCGATGGCACACCCGAAGCGAACGCGCTCGTGTCGGTCGGCAACGCCAACGAAACAATCATTCTGCCTCCAATGCAGACAGTCGTTGGGCCTTTGCCGGACGTTGCGCGTCTCGCGGGAGGCTATGCGCAAAGCCTGCGGGAGGACGGCAGCATGAGTGTCGAACTGCAGGCTATCGTAGGATCGACCAACCAGCTCGGCCTCGGACGTCTGAGCTGCCGGAACATATGAACATGCCGAAAACGATTCGCGTCATTCATTACCTGAATCAGTTCTTCGCCGGACTCGGTGGCGAGGAGAAGGCTGGCGTTGGCGTGATGTGGTTCGATGGACCCAGGGGTCCCGGACGGTTGCTCGAGCAGGTGGCGCCGGAATTCGAGGTCGTGACGACAATTGCCGCCGGCGATAACTTCATGGCCGAGAATCTGACGGCCGGTGCCGAGGAGATAGTCGCGCTCATCGAATCGCATCTCACGGCCGGGGGAGAACGCCCCAACCTGCTGATTGCAGGGCCCGCCTTCAACGCGGGTCGTTACGGTATGGCATGTGCGGTTGTCTGCCGGGCCGTGCAGGATCGGCTCGGAGTTTCTGCCGTAACCGCGCTTTATGAAGAGAATCCGGCCGTAGAAAACTACCGTCGCGCTGTCTCGATCGTGCGCGCCGGCCACGACGTGATGGACATGCGTGCCTCGATTCAACGGCTCGCCAACGCCGGGCGAAAACTGGTTCGGGGCGACGTGCTCTCTCCGAGCGAAGACGACGTGTTCGCGCGTGGCGTCAGACAGAACTATTTCGCAGAATCATCCGGCGCCG
>JASFSB010000299.1:0-3971 GCA_050114615.1 Gammaproteobacteria bacterium | reverse complement strand
CGGGCAGTACGATTCCGACCAGGTCGTCGGCGTATAGCGCAATCGGGCCAACCAGGATCTCAAGGTCGGCCGCCGCGAACGGCGTATCGGTCGACGGTACGTCGAAACTGCGGGTTGCCTGCGACCATGACAGCGGCGAGACGCTCAGCAACGTCATCGCGATGCCGATTATCCCGATTTGGCGAAGCGCATTGTTCTTATACATGGCCGTCTCCTTTGCCCGCTGTCCATTGGGCGCATGCAGCACTCGCACAATGACTCGTTATCAGGGATTTTGCCTGTGTCAGGCTGAACGACCGCTTAATTCAGGGCTGATCCGTTCAGTTGTGCGCGGAGACAGGTGCATCGCACAGATGCCCTGTCTCCGCGGCTTCGCTGACTAACGTCGCTTTTCCTTAGTGCGCAAGGGGATCCGGACGAACCTGAAAGTGCACGACGAGTGGCTTGTTGCCTTTGCCGCCTTCCATCAGCCACGGTGTGCGATCACCACTGGAGACCCAAAGCCCGCGGCCTTTCCAGCCCGCATCGGGATCGTCGATTCGCCCGTCGAAGCCTTTTGAGTAGAATCCCATCGGGTAGGGGATACGCAGCGTGACGAATTCTCCATCGACCAGTGCATGGACACCGTCGAACAGATTACCGGTGGCAATTGGTGTGTTCGCGCCCAGTCCCGACGAATTTCGTTGATCGACCCAGCTGTAATAGCTCGATTCGACCGAGAATTCCTCCAGTCCCTCGAATCCCGGACCGGGCAGTCGATACATCGTCCAGCCTTCCGGACAGTGGTCACCCGTTGCGGTAGGTCCGTTCAGCGGCCCTTCGCACTTGCTGCGGTCGAAAGCGCCCAGATGTCCGCTGCCGAGCGATACCCATACGACGCCATTGCGGTCGATATCGGCGCCGCGCGAACTGAAACCCGGCAGCGGCACGTTGTAGATTTCAGCCAGTGCCGTTTCCGGCGGATTCGGCCCGGGGTCCAGGCGCATGATCGCGCCTGGGTAGGAAAACGCCAGTGATCCCCAGATCGACCCGTCCTTCGGGTTGGGCATCACTGCGTAGAAGCCGGCCCGGATTCGCTTGTCTTTCGTCGGGTCGACCGCTTCGTCCCATTCGACGTACTCGTCGCGCTGTCCGTTGCCGTTGGTATCGAGCACTAGCGCGGTCCAGCCCTGCGCGGCGGCCGCATCACCGGTTTCGATAAACCTGCGGGTGTTGAGCCAGCCGACGACATCGCCGCCGCCGCTCGTCCACAGCGTGTCGTCGCCGTCCTCGGCAAACTGCAGATGATGCGTCGAGAAACAGGTATCGACGAAGCGGTACTCCTGCGTCTCCGGGATATAGACTGCCATATGCCTGGCGGCGCGCTCTGTCGGAAATGCTCGGGCAGAGGGGTGATCTGAGCCAGCACGGCAGTACTCGGGCTGGTTGTCCGGTGCCCGCACGACGGCCGTGTACCAGACGCGTCCGTCGCGATCGAACATCGGGTTGTGCGCATTCGCCTGGCTGTCCCAGATTGCCTCATCGCCCCAGTAAGGAGATGGCGCGACAACCGGATCATCGTTCGTCGTCGGCGTGTCCGGATCGCGCACCGGCGCGTGGAACGTCGTGGCGGTATTGGCGACCGGATCGAGGATCGGGAAGTTGTCGGTGCTGAGCTCCGGCGCGCCGTAGATCTTTCCGTAGCCGTTCACCGTGGGATAGCGCCGGTCCGTCGAAATCAGATCGTGCAGATAGACTTTCTCGTTCGCCCAGTCGCGGACGGTCGCCACGACATTGCGTTCGAGTCCGCTCGGACGCGGTGGTGCCGCCGCCGGCGTCTCCCCGGCAGCGACGCGCTCCGTCCAGTCGCCGAGGTATTCGAACGGTGTGCCGCCGAGCATGCCGGCCAGGATGCGAGTCATCTGCCCGCCGGCCTGACCGGACTGTACCCGTCTTTGCCAGGCCTGTGCGTGCGTATCGAACGGTCCGAGCGATTCCGGAATCGTGCGCGTCGACAGTTGTCCGAGCTGGTGGCAACCGACACAGCCTGTGTTCTTCATCCAGGCCAGATATTCGTTGCGGCCCCCGTCGATATGGCCGAGCTCGCCTTCCGGGGGTATGCGCATCATCGAATACCAGTACGCGGCCGGATAAACGGCAGCAGCGCTGGCGGCATCGGGTGCGACATCGACCGCAATGTCGACCGAGGCGCCCGGGCGTGCTGCCTGTCTGTCGGAATCGAGCAGGCCATAGCCGCGCACCCAAACCGTGTAGGCCGCCGCAGGCAGGTCGGGGATGACGAACCGTCCGCTGTCATCGGTGACGACGATGCGTGCAAAACGCGTGTCGAATTCGTCGGTTTCCGCGATGACCCAGACGCCGGCCTCCGGACCGGCGGCGCTGCTGACGACACCGCCGATATCGTCGTCGTCCAATGCCGGTGCCTGCGAGGCTGCGGGCAGGGCGAGCAGACCGTACGAGCATATCGCTCCGGCGACCACCAATCTCGACACAGCCATGATCTCTCCCCCGCCGAACGATGATTAGGGAGAATCTAGCCGGGACGGCAAAGTGAATGCAAGCGCGGCCGGCGGTCCGGTCTCTAGAAGCGGAAAACGAAACCGAGCCTGGCGAATGGGTACAGGTCGAAGTCGTCGAGGTCCTGCTCGAGCTGCAGTTCTTCGGCGGCGATATCGTCGGCGAATTGCGGATCGCCGAGAACGGGCCCGTCTGCTGATAGTCTCACGTGGGGTGAGCCCTGACTGATGACGCCGAGGTCGAACGTGACGCCGAAACTTTTCTCGCGCATCCAGTTCCAGCCAATGCTGGCGTATGGCGCCGTGCTGTCGAAACCGATATTGGCACTCAGAGTTCCGACGTCGGCCGCCGAGTATGTCGTTCCGCCGATATCGAACGATTGTGCCGGATTACTGCGCGCACTGATGCCGTTGTCGTTGCTGAGAATGCCAACCGAAAAGCGCACGGCTTTGTTTCCCGGATGGAAGTCGACACCGACGGCGAGGGAATCGAAATCCAGATTGAGGGAATAGTCGATGTCCGACTTTGATTCGTCGAACGAATAGCTCGAACCGTTGATGCTTGCTCGTGCACTGAGCAGATCGTTAATGCGATACGTGTACTCTACGCCCAGACCAAGGAGTCCGATATTCGCTCCAACGGAATGATCTTCGGCCGATGCTGTCGTCGCCAATAGTGTCGCAACGAGACCTGCAGTGATTCGCGCTTTCATGAACTGGAGCCTCCGGAAGAGTTGCCGCCAGTGTATGGTTCTGCCAGTTCGTTTCGTTGATCCCCGTCACAGGTGACTATCTCGTAGTGCTGCGAAAGAGCGCGAGATCTCGGTGCCTATCAGAACGGTCAGTGCTGCAACGTAGATCCAGAGCATGAATACGACGACCGATCCCGCTGCGCCAAATGCGGATTCGGGATCGAGTTGCGCGACATAATATGCAACGCCCCACTTGCTCAGTTCGAAGAGCGCGGATGCGGCGACTGCACCGGCCAGGGCGTCGCGCCAGTGAACGCGGATATCGGGCAGATACTTGTACATGGTGGCGATCAGCACAGTCGTTACGCCATAGGAGGTCATCAGATTCAACGGTTCCCAGAACGTCAGTTCGAAGCCGAATCGCACTGCAACGAAATCGCCGACGTTGGTGAGAAAGGTATTGAATACCAAAGATGCGGCGAGCAGAACGCTGATGACGATGAGAATGACGAATGAGAGCAGCCTTCCCTTCAGGAAGTACCAGATGGATCGCTGCCGTGTGATCGGCACGTTCCAGATGCGATTGACGAACACATGCAGTTGCGCGAACGCCGTCGTGGCACCAAGGATCATCAGTACGCTGGCGATGGCGATCGATATCAGTCCGCGCTGCTCATTCGCCGTACTTTCGACGATCGTTTCTACGATCGCGGCGGCGTCGTCATTTACGATGGTACGCACGCGATCGATCAACGCAGACTGT
>JASFSB010000298.1:0-3978 GCA_050114615.1 Gammaproteobacteria bacterium | reverse complement strand
GGCGGGCGTGACAATCTGCTCGCAATCGGACTGATACTGATCGTCGTTGCCCTGCTGCACAACTTCACCGGCTATCTGCTGGGCTACTGGAGCTGCCGTGCCTTCCGGCTGGACGAGAAATCCTGCAGGACGATCGCGTTCGAAGTCGGGCTTCAGAATGCCGGGCTCGCGACCGGCCTGGCACAGACGATGGGCAGGATGGCGACTGTCGGACTCGTCCCGACTGTGTTCGGCTCGCTGATGAACATTACCGGTGCCACGCTTGCGACCTGGTGGCGCGACCGGCCGGTCGACGGAGGCGGCAATCGCCGGCACTGAGCACCCCGGCGCGGCCGATGCAAGTCGCTCATTCGGGAAGCGCCCGTCGCAACAGCGCGATGTCCCGATCGTCCGCCGGCTGCGGACGCAGCCTGACGAATTCATAGATCGCCTCCAGCGTCGCATCGTCGAGCACGCTCGGCGCATAGGCCGGCATGACGTTCGCCGGGCGGCGCACCAGCGCCGCGAAAGCGACGAACGGATACGGGCTCGGACCAATCCGCGGCCCGGCCACGCCGCCCTGACCTTCGTAGCCATGACACTGATAGCAGCCGTAAGCAACGTAAAGTTGCTCACCGTTGCGCGCTTCCTGTGCGGCGAGCACGAACGAGGCGAGCAGTCCCGCGAAACCGAATGCACCGGTCAGCGTCTTAGTGATCGTTACCATCTTGCAGGCTACCGCGGCTGCGCTACGACATCGATGAACGCCGGCTCGCCCTGATCGATCACAGCCAGTGCCTCACGAATCAGCGGCCCGAGCCTGCGTGGATCCTCGACCGGCCCTTCGGCCCACACGCCCATGCTGCGCACCATCGATGCAAAATCGATGGTCGGGTCTTCCAGGACGTTGCCGATCCTTGCGGAGCCATCGACGCCACGGCGGCGGCGCGCCGTCATGCGCTGCAAGTGCATCACTTCCTGGTGATAAGCACGATTGTTGTGCATGACCGACAGCAGCGGGATGTGGTGGTGCGCAGCGGTCCAGAACACGCCCGGGACGTACATCATGTCGCCGTCTGCCTGAAAATTGACGGCAAGCCGGCCCGCATCGCGGTGCGCGAGTGCGGCACCGACGGCAGCCGGTGCACCGTAGCCCACGCCGGCACCGCCGGATGAGCCGATGTGCTGATAGTGCCGCTCGATCTGCCAGAAATCGTGCGGCCACGTGAAGAAATTATCGGACACGAGGCCCCAGTCGCGATCGCGAACGGCATCCCAGACTTCCATGGCCAGCCGCGCCGTGCTGACGGGACTGGCGTCCCACCCATAACGCGCCGCATCGAGCGCGCGCTCGCGCCGTGCCGCGTGCTCGGTGCGCCAGCGGCGTTCACGTTCGGCGAGACTCGTGCGCCGCGCGCGCGTCATCGCGCGACTCACGGCTTCGATCAGCGAGGGCAGAGTTGCCTGGGCGTCGCCGGCGATCGACAGATCGGCGCCCTGGTAACGCTGAAAGTTCTGATAATTGGATTTCAGAAACAGCTCGCCGGTTCCGATCGTGATCAGCGTGACGTCGTCGCGCGCCGTGCGCTGTGCTTCGCGATGCACCCGATCGAGCAATGCGTTGATCACACCCCAGGTGTCATTCAGCTCCAGTCCGAGTATCACGTCGGCACTCGCCATGAGGTTGCCGCCCTGATACAGGTAGTGCGTGTTCGGAAAGTTCATTCGGCCGCGCCGGTCGACAACCGGTGCCTGCAACGCTTCGGCGAGCTCGACGAGCAGAGCGACGCCGGCCTGATCGTGCGCGTAACGATCGACGACGATGACGGGCGCCTCGGCAGACACGAGTGCACGGGCGGCTTCATCGATGGCATTCGCATCGCCACGCGGCGGCACCGTCATGCTCGCAGCCGGTATCGTGAGATGCGCATTCGCGGTTTCGGCTTCCTGCAGGTGCCCGTCAGCGACGATCGCCACCGGTCCGGCTGGCGCCGTCATCGCGATCTTGTAAGCACGTACCATCGATTCGGCGAAATGCGGCAGCGACACGGGCGTGTCGTCCCACTTGATATAGTCGCGAATCGGACGGTTGCAGTCCTGCGCCGAATGCGCCCACTCGACACCGATGCGCCGATCCGTTGCATCGAGATGATTGCCCGCGATCAGAACCACCGGTGCACGATCGCACCAGGCGTTATAGACGGCCATCGCCGCATGCTGGATGCCGACGGTCCCGTGACAGGCAACGGCCAGCGGTTTGCCGGCAACCTTGAAATAACCGTGCCCCATCGCAACCGCCTGTTCCTCATGCACGCAGGTCAGCACTTCGGGCTTGTGATTGCCGCCATAGTTCACGAGCGATTCGTGCAGGCCGCGAAAGCTCGAGCCAGGATTCGTTGCGAGATAGTCGATATCGAGGCTCTTGATCACGTCGACCATGAAGTCCGAGCCCGCGTGCTCGACGAAATACCGGTCGCGCTCCTGCGGTGAATAATCGCTCGGTGCACCCTGATCGCGCAGGCGCTGACTCTCGCTGGGCGGTACGGCGCCATCGGCCGTCTGCACCGCCTGCGCGTTCGTCTCGGCAACCGACCCGAGCGCGGCGCCGGCTGCGCCGGCGCCGGCCATGAACTGACGCCTGTTGATCGCCGCCTCGTCCGGCTTTCCGGATCGTTTGCTCGTCATAGCGATATCTCCCGCGCCTTGCCCCTGATGTCTACTGAATGCATTCGTAGGGAAGAAACTCGAGCCCCGGCTCGAAACGAAACGTCAGGTAGCTCTCGGCGACCACCGTGCGCGTAAACGTATCGGGATCGGTTGCACTGATGTCGTAGTACAGCAAATCGTATGCCGCGCTCGGTCTGAAACGTTCCACGATCGTCATCGCCGGGCTCTGCGGCACGCCTTCGAGACCATAAAGCTGAAACCAGGGCCAGTCGATTCGTGTCGTCGTCACGACCAGGACGCCGTCCTCCCAATGCCCCCGGGAGTGCCCCAGCGGAGTGGGCTCCAGCGCAGCCGGCTCGAAGCCCGGATCCATATGGATGCGGCGATCGAGTGCGAAATATTCGTTCTTCAAAACGATGTCATCGCCGCTTCGAACGAAGCGAATCGGATGCCCTCCGCTGCGGCTGATCACCCGCGGCATGCCCGGAGGCGTGCAGTTGAGCAGCGGATCGTCGGTCAACGCATCGTACGCCGCGAGTGCGGCGCGGGCCGAAGGGGTCAGCGGCGGATCGGCGCTCCAGGCCGGCGGGACGTTGCCCTCCGGAACCCAGATTCGAAAGATGCCGGCCGGCCGGTCCGCAGCGGCGCGCTCCGGCGTGATCGCCGAGCGGTGAATACTGACGATGTCGTCATCATCCTGCACCCAGCGCGGCGTCGCCGACGTACGCAGCAATATCTCTTCACCGCCCGGCATCAGAACGTTCGTGACGTACATCTGCCGGTCGCGGCGTCGCGACGGATTGCCGGCGAAACGCACGGTCGTGCCGACGCCAACCAGATCGCGTGAAACGCCGGCGCGATCGAGTCGCATGACGCCCATCCCCTCGAGCTCCCATACCTTCGACTCACCGTCAAAGTCTTCCGTGCTGATCGTAAGACGCACATGCGGGTTGCGCCAGAGCACATCGACGACGGTACCGACGGCCTCGACGAACGTGTCATTGTCATACTCAGCCAGGGAGTGATGTGCTTCGACCCGTGCGAGAAGGAGACTTGCGAAGCAGAGGCCGAGAGATTTTCGTGTCATGTTCATCCGCGAAATGACTTATCGCGCCGCTTCCTCGATCGCCTCCGTCAGAACCGATTCTACTTCTTTCGCGACGTCCTGCAGCATCGGTGATTCCGACAATTCCGCCAGCATCTCCCTGGGACTCAACATGCCGATGCAGGTTTTGCCGTCTTTTTCGTAGACAGACACTCGACAAGGCAGCGCCATATTCAGATCGATGTCTTCGCCGAGCACCTTCGCGGCCTGAAGCGGATTGCATACTT
>JASFSB010000297.1:0-3983 GCA_050114615.1 Gammaproteobacteria bacterium | reverse complement strand
ACCTGACGATTACGAATGCCCGTATCATCATGACGCCCGACAACATCATCGAGAACGGATCCATCGTCGTGGAAGACGGAAGGATCAGTTCCGTATCCGCCGGCAACCGAGGCAGAACGCGCGGCCAGGTCATCGACGCCGAAGGCATGACGGCGATCGCCGGTTTTATCGATAGCCACAAGCACGTCAGACCCGGCCCTGACTTCGAGGCACAGATGATGTCGCTGCTGGCAGCCGGTTACACGACGATTCTCGAGGGTGGCAATGCGGGCGATATCAATCTCGAAATGGTCGGACGCATCAATCGCGGCGACGTATTGGGTCCGCGCATCATCGCTTCGCATCGACCCGATTTTCTGGCCATGACGCCGCAGCAGGCGCGCGCGGAAATACGCGACATGGCGGAACAGGGGATCATGCATACCGGTGAAATCGCCCTGACACCCGAGCCGGCCCCGCCGCAGTCGGAGATCACGGTGCTCCGCGCCATTGTCGAGGAAGCTGCCGAGCTCGGGGTGCAGGTCAACGTTCATGCGGTCAGCAGCAGCGCAACGACCGCGGCCGTCGAAGCAGGCGTCACGCGTCTCGTGCATCTTCCGAACAAGGACTGGATCAGCTACGACCAGGCTGAAGTCATTGCAGAGCATGGGGGAATCGTCGCCGGCCTGATTGCTTTCGGGGCGCCTAATCTGGACCGGGAATCCGGTTACCCTGCCCCGGTTCGGTTTCCGAAAGACAACATGCCGCGATTTCGCAACGGGGAAGCCTGGCCGGAATCGATAGCCGGCGCCAATCGTGATCCTCAGGGGCGTGCGACGGGCACCGAAGGCGGATACACGATCATCAACGCTCGCAGAATCTGGGACGCCGACCCGAATCACCGGACGATCTCGTACTCGACCGATCAGAACTTCGACGACGTGCTCGTGCTCGAGCACGAACTGAAGTCTTACAGCATCGTGTTTTCCATGCGCGATATCTTCCAGATCATGGGACCGAATTCAGCTCGCTATGTTGGTATGGAAGATGAAATCGGCACGCTCGAACCAGGAAAGATCGCCGACATTATTCTGCTCTCCGGTGATCCGACCTATAACATCTATGGCATGTTGACGAACGAAATGACCATTTTGGGCGGCGAAATCGTCGTCGATAAACGCCCGTAGTTCGATACCCCCCAACATCGGTCGGCCATCGGTGGCAGCGCGCGTTGCAGCGGATGCCGTGGCCGAACGCATTGAATCGAGATTGTGCCTGTGCCTAGAGTCCTGATAGCCGACAAACTGGATACCGCCGCGACCGAAGTGTTCGAGCGGCGCGGCGTCGACGTGGACTACGAACCGAGCCTTTCTCCGGACGAGCTGCTGAAAATCGTACCGGCATACGAGGGGCTGGCAGTGCGTTCGGCCACTCAGGTCACAGCCGAAGTCGTCAAACGGGCCGCACGACTTCGAGTGATTGGCCGCGCCGGAATCGGCGTCGACAATATCGACGTCAGCGCCGCCACGGCACGAGGTGTCGTCGTCATGAACACGCCGTTCGGCAACTCGATCACGACAGCGGAACACGCAATCGCACTAATGTTCGTCGTCGCGCGACAGATCGCAGACGCAAATGCCTCGACGCAGGCCGGGAAATGGGAGAAAAGCCGCTTTCTCGGAATCGAACTCTACGGGAAAACGCTCGGCCTGATTGGCTGCGGCAACATCGGATCCATCGTCGCCGCGCGGGCGACGGGACTGCAAATGAAGGTCATCGCACATGATCCGTTCCTGTCTGCCGATCGCGCAGTGGAGCTCGGCGTCGAGAAAGTCGAACTCGACGAACTGCTGGAGCGGGCGGACGTCATCTCACTGCACACACCGCTGACGGACGGGACGCGCAACATTCTTTCGTCTGATCGACTGGCGCAGACGAAACGCGGCGTAATCATCGTCAATGCGGCGCGCGGCGGCCTGGTCGACGAGGCTGCCCTGCGCGAACTGCTCGATGCAGGTCATGTCGGAGGCGCCGCATTCGACGTTTTCACCAAAGAACCGGCGATCGACAACGTGCTGTTCGGCGCACCGAATTTCGTTGCGACACCGCATCTCGGTGCGGCGACCGTGGAAGCCCAGGAGAAAGTCGCAGCGCAGGTTGCCGAACAAATGAGCGACTATCTGATAACCGGCGCCGTTACCAATGCGCTGAACATGCCGTCGATCACGGCCGAGGAGGCCCCCAGGCTGAAGCCGTTCGTCGAGCTTGCGGAGAAGCTCGGGAGCTTCGCTGGTCAGGTTGCCGACGGCGGGCTCGAAGCGATCGAAATCGAGATGTGCGGGCACGTGGCCGAGCTCAATACGAGACCGCTCGTGTCCGCCGCCCTGGCCGGAATCCTCCGCCCGGTACTGCAGGACGTAAACATGGTGTCCGCGCATGCGCTTCTTAAAGAACGCGGCACGCCGCTGATGGAATCGAAATGCGAGACCTCGCCGATTTACGACAGCCTGATCAGGATCAGCATCCAGACACAGGGCAAGTGGAGAACGGTCGCTGGCGCACCGTTTCCCGGAGCTGGAAAAATAGTCGAGGTGAAGGGGATGGCGCTCGAAGCGGACTTCCATCCCAATGTCCTGTTCATCAACAATTCCGACCAGCCCGGGTTCATCGGCGCGCTCGGCACTTTGCTCGGTGGGCTCGGGATCAACATTGCGACTTTCCACCTCGGACGCGCCAGCGCCGGCGGCGAAGCAATCGCCATCATCGGTGTCGACCAGCCCGTACCGGAAGCGGTCGTCACGCAGATCCGATCACTGCCCCAGGTACGTTACGCCAAACTGCTGAAGTTCGACTCACGGCTGTAACGTATACCCTTCGTACTGGAGTTGATGAACCATCGTCAGCGCTGAAGTCGCCAGCTTGACCGGCTCCGCCAGTTCGCTTTTGGCGAAACCCCGACCCGCCATCGATTGCCCGCAAACGAAGAACTCGACCCCGGCCGCAGCCAGCTTCTCCACGAGATCCAGATTCGGGTTCGTTCGCCCGAAGCGCGCCTGATAAGCCGCATCACTCAACATGTTCATCAGCGCTGTACCATGGACGACGACGCCCATATGCATGTTTTCCTTCGGAACGCCGTGGCGGGCATGCAGATTCAGGAATCGTGCAACCCTTTCCAGACGCCGGTTGACCCCATCTGGCTGGTTGGCGTATTCGGTGATTTCCCAGGCTACGCGATAGACATGATCAGGCAGCAACGGCACATCCGCGTCCGGGACCAGATATGCCGCTCCATAGCCGTCGATGATCGGACCGGTTTCCGGTTCCGCGGCCAGCAGCGGTGAACAAAAAAGCAATGCCGAAAGGACGAACAGGCAGCGATTGTGCATCTTGATGACTCCAATGCGGGGCGTACGGATCGACGCAAGCCGCAAAGCTGCCTCGTTTAAGAACCGGAATCAAGCCGTGTATGTACCTGGGACCGCGAAAACCTCGAACGCTCGTTGCAGTGCCATGTAAAATCGGACCAGTCGATTTATCGGAGAAGACAGTTGTCGCTGACACGATTGGCCATTCTTTCGCTCGGCTTCGCTGCGCTCGCCGGATGTCAGCCGAATCCTTCCCAGGGTCTGAATCCTGCACAGGGTTTGATGAACCGCGCTGAGCCACTGCCCAATGTCGTCACGTCGGGCCAGCCTGATGCCGATTCCATCAACGAACTTGCCGGCGCCGGTTATGTAGCCGTGATCGATCTGCGCGGTATCGACGAAGACCGGGGATTCGACGAGCGCGCTGTCGTCGAGTCTGCCGGCATGAGCTACATTTCCCTGCCCGTCTCCGGAGCCGCCGATGTCACTTACGAAAACGCGGCCTTGCTCGACGACATCCTCGGCAATGTGCGCGGGCCGGTGCTGCTGCATTGCGCAAGCAGCAATCGCGTGGGCGCACTGTTGTCGCTGCGCGCTCGGATGCAGGGCGCAAGTCAGGAAGATGCGCTGGCACTG
>JASFSB010000296.1:0-3999 GCA_050114615.1 Gammaproteobacteria bacterium | reverse complement strand
AGGCGGTGCTCACCGCCGGTACGGATCAGCAGATCCACGTCTCGATTCGCGGCAGCGAGTCCGCCGCCCGAACACAGTAATTGTCCGAAGCGTTCGATGCCTGCTTTACGAGGACCGGTCCGTCGAGCGGCATCGAGTATCTCCGCGCGCGAAGAGTAGTCGGCTGCGATGCGCAGCAGCAATGAGCGGCCACCGCGTGTCAGCGCTTCGACGTGTTCGATCAGCGCACGTAGCTCGGCACTGAAGCGGTCCCGCCGGCCGATGAACTGCACGGCGATACCATTGGCCGTGCACCGCGACGACTCACCATGCAGGTACCGCTTCATCAGAGCCAGCAGCCCGCGAACCTCCGGCCATGGCCGCTGCCAGTTGTCCGACGAGAACGCGTAGAGCGTCAGTACATCGATCGGTAACTGCGCTGCGGCTTCGACGATCTGCCGCAGGGCTCTGGCGCCGGCCTGGTGACCGGCAGTACGCGGCAGTCCGCGCAGCGTCGCCCAGCGTCCGTTGCCATCCATAATGATCGCGACGTGCATCTTTCGTCCTCCTTTACATAGTACTTTGCAATACAGAGTTTGTGGCCGGATGTGCTGCTCTGTCGCTCGCATGAGCGCTGCTCGATGATCAACTCCGGGTTACGTGCCCTGCGCTGCGCGGATCAACGCTTCCATGTGCGCCAGATGCCGGGCGAAAACGCGCCGGCCCTTCGACGTCATCCGATAAACGGATTTCGGCACACGCTTATCGAAGGTCTTTTCGCATTCGATGTAGCCGGCCGTTTCGAGTTTCCGTGCGTGTGCGCTAAGATTCCCGTCGCTCGTTTGCAGCAGCTCACGAAGTTCCGTGAAGCTCATCACCGGTTCGACGCTTAGGGCGCTCAGGATCCCAAGGCGAATTTTCTCGTAGATGAGCCGATCCGCATCGCCGCTTTGCGTATCAGCAAAGTATCCCGCGACGGCCTGCAGTCGATTACGTTCGGGTGCGGGCTGTCCATTTGCCGAGTCGGGGGATTGAAGCGGCTTAGTCGCCATATTTGTACAACACGATATAGCCCAGCGCGAGATGTATGCCGCCAAAGCCCAGCGCGAGAATTCCAACACACCAGCTTTGCGGCGCGCTCAGCGCGACCGCACCGAGTCCGATGAACGCCCCGCCCGCAATCACGACGACGGGAATGGAAAACAGCCCGCATGCCGCGACCCCGGATCCATAGCTCAGCAGCCAGATACCGCCGATGACGGCGCGCGGCACGTCATTGAGCAGTGCTGCCGTCAAAATGGCGCCGACTGCAAACGCCGGTGCCAGCGTCATGAAAAACCGCGTAGCGGCAGCTCTGCGCAGACCCAGACCCTGACGCTTTGCCTTCTCGGCCATTTCGTAAAGCGCCACTGCAGCGCTGATAACTGCCGCGCAAAGCCAGATGGGCAACCACTGTGCAGACAATGCCGGGACAGTTTCCAGGGCCGCGGCCAGCACGGCTACTCCGCCCATCAGCATACAGCCGCGCCCGGGTACGAGCGTAAACGTGTGTGCTGCAGCGATCGTCGCGCGGATATAGCGCAGATTGTCAGCCGCCGCGGAATCCAGGAACTGCGGTTGCGGGCGTGATGTCTGCTGCGGTGGCGGCTCGGCCAGTCTCATAGGACGCAATCTAGCCAGGAACCAGGCGCTGTCAAGTACTTTTTGATATAAAGTAGAGATTTTGGCGACGTCCGCGGCTGTGTCAGCTTCGCCGAGCGCGCTGTCCACGCGGGCGCACGACCGGCCCGAAATCCGACAGCGATTCATGAAGAATTCAGGCCCTGTGTGATAGAGTTTTGCAGTTAGTGTGACAAGGCTGATCGACGAGGATCGAAGCATGTGCAGCGCCCGAATTTCGGCACGGATTGCCGCCACCGTTCTCGCCTGTCTGGCGGCTGTTACGGCACACGCCCAGCTGCTCGCCGGAAAGCGCGAGATCGAGCGCCAGTCGGCCACCCAGTGGCTGATCATGAAGCGGGAAATGCCACAGATCACGGACCCGCGAACCGTTCGCTACGTGGAATGCATCGCGGGCGCAATCATTCGGCAGCTGGATCCCGAGTGGCACGAGCTGAACTGGGAAGTCATCGTCTTCGACAATGACGAACTCAACGCCTTCGCCATGTCGGGCGGCAAGATCGGCGTGTTTTCCGGCATCTTCAAGGTGGCGGACACGCCCGATGCGTTGGCTGCCGTTATCGGTCACGAAGTCGCGCACCTGACCGAAGGTCACGTGTTCGACCGTGCGCGCCGCGCCTCGCGTACCACTGCAGCGGCGATCATCGGTTCTGCGGCAACCGGCATTCATCGCAGCGTTTTCGAAATGGGCGCACAGGTCGGTATGCAGCTGCCCTTCCAGCGTGGCCAGGAATCCGAGGCGGACGTCGTCGGCCTGCGCTACATGGCCCGTGCCGGGTTTGATCCACGAGCCGGCTTGCAGCTTTGGCAGAATATGCAGGCGGCTTCGGAAGATCGTAATCTGCCGCCGGTGTGGTTATCGACTCACCCGCGTGAGGACGAGCGTATCGACGATATGGTGCCGCTGCTCATCGAGAATCTGAAGCTGTATAACGAAGCCCAGGAAGCGGGCAACTTTCCGGCGTGCTATCGACGCTGAAGCACGTTAGCGGTCAGTTTCGCTGGTGTCTTCGCCAGTACCGGTGGAATCCTGCGACCTCGAAATGCTGCCGTTGCCGATAGGCGGCGGTGGCGGCGTAATCCCTTCCAGGGCATAAAGTTCCACCAGATCGTCGTCGGTCACCTTGACGACGTCCAATACCCTGCACGCCGCTCGTCCCTGACCGATCTCTTCTTCATCCAGCGCAGCGCCGAAACCAAACGTCTCGAGCGCGTACATTGACCCGTTGTTGGTGCAGATACGCTCGTTCGAGTCGAAGGCAGTCTCGCCCGGAATAATGAACCCACGCTGGCGCGGATTTCGCCGTCCGGTCACGACGTCGATGCGCCTTTCGCGTGCATGGAAGAACTGGATATCAGGTAAATACTTCAGATCGCAAAACAGACCTCGCACATTGACGATAAACGGACACCGGGCGTGACCGACGTAAATGATTACGGTGTCGTTGTCGACGACTGTGAAATCACGGACCTGCCGATCATAAAAGCAGTCCGAATCGAGGCAATCACCACTTTGAGCCGAAAGCGGTGCAGCGAAGAAGGTCGCTGCGGCAACTACCGCCAGACTCTGCAATGCACGGCCAGCCGATGACGATTTCATGGTGCCCTCCGCCGATTGCGCTTCATGAAGACTTGGACCTGCACCGTCAGTTTAGGTTCATACCGTGTATGACGGCAACCGCTATGTCAGGAAAATCCGTGAAAATGCCATCGACGCCGACGTCAGCTATGAAAAATCGCAGCAGAGACTCGAAGTCGCTGCTGAACGACGGCAGCCGATCGCGGCGGAACGTATAGGGGTGGACGAGCAAGCCATACGACTGCGCAGTACGGCAGCGCTCGTTCGATACGACTGCGTCGCCATCGCGACCAACCAGTGACGACAACGCCGGGCCGATGCCCTGTGCGTAGCCGGCGATCGAGGCGAGCCCCTCCTCCGACATATCATCGTCATCCGTGAGCAGCTGTACGAGAGGAATCGAAGGATTCAGGTCGCTGCGAATGCGCCGCAATTCGGCGGCATCGAAACACTGCAGAACCGCTCGCGGCAGTTCAGCGGCTTCACTCGAACGGAGGTATCCGAAATCATCCAGTGCAGTCATGACCAGATGGGTCAGATCGATGCCGTTTTCGATGTGCCAGGCCGGGTCCTTGATTTCCGGATAAATGCCGGCTTGTCTACCTGTCGACCGATTCAGACCCGCAATGAGTTCGAGTTCGTCCTGCAATGTCGAGACACGAAACCTTCCGATATCCGCCGGGAACCTGTCGTCGAACAGTTGCCGCTGAGCAGACGTGTCTTCAGCGACCGGAGCCGTACGCTCATGAACGATGAGGGTG
>JASFSB010000295.1:0-4006 GCA_050114615.1 Gammaproteobacteria bacterium | reverse complement strand
GCGACATAGAGCAACTCGGAACGCTGCTGAAGGTAGCCAATATCGGCCTGGTGCCGCTCGGCATCCTGCTGTTCCTGCTTGCCCGCGTTTTCATCGGCAGGAGGAAGGCTCCGTGAGCGCCCGTCCGCTGCTGATCCTCGCGACTGTGGCGGTCGTCCTGGGCGCAATCCTGGTGCTGAGTAACCGTCCCACACAAAGAACGAATGTCGCCGACTCGCTTTTCGCACCTTCGCTGGCTGAGCGACTCGACGACGTGCAAACGGTTCGTATCGTCGGCGCCGGGAACGCTACGGTCGCGAGCCTCACGCGCACCGATAACGACTGGATCGTCGAGGAGCGCGACGGCTACCGTGCCAACACCGATACGATTCGCTCTGCGCTGACGCTGCTGTCGCGCGCCACGGTCATCGAAGCCAAGACATCGAATCCTGCAGAGTTCGAGCGGCTCGGCGTCGAGAGTCTGTCGAACAGCGCTGCCGGCGGGATCGGAATAGAGTTCCTCCCGGATTCGCTGGGCCTGCCGGGCATCGTTCTCGGCGAGCCGACGGGAACCAGTTATCGCTATGCCCGGCTAGCGGATTCCGATCAGAGCTGGCTCATCAATGCCGATCCGGAAGTGCCCGAAGAGACCACGCAGTGGCTCGATGCGGAGATTCTGAGCATCGATGGAAGCCGCATCGAACGTATCCTGATCGAACATGCCGACGGCGAAATACTCGATATTTTCAAGACCGCACCGGATCAGTCGAATTACACCGTAGCGGACATCCCCGAGGGCCGCACACTGCAATATCCCGGCGTCGCCAACGTGATCGGCAACGTGCTGCGCGGCCTGCGCCTGGAAGACGTTGCGGCGGCAGGCGATGTGGCGGGCACCCCGGAAATCACGACAACGTTCGAAACCTTCGATGGTCTGGTCGTAACCGCTCGCGGTTACGATGTCGAGGGCAACGGCTGGCTCGAATTCTCGGCGCAGATCGACACGCAGTTCAGCAATCCGGACGAAGCCGTATCCAGCGAAGCACAGGAACTCAATGAACGCCTGAGCGGCTGGCGATACCGCATACCGGACTACCAGTACAATCAGATCGCCCGCAGGATGGACGATCTGCTGAGCGCCGAAGAAACCGCCGAAGAATCCACGAATTGAATTCACGCGCGCTGTTACCATAGCGCCGCTGTGAATACATCGACTCAACAACGCCCCCTCAGTGCCGACTACGTCGACGCGATCCTGAGCGCGGACGTGTATTCGAGTGCGATCGAGACTCCGCTCGATCGTGCACCCCGGCTCTCCGCCAGACTCGGCAACGACATCAGTTTAAAGCGCGAAGATCTGCAGCCGGTCTTTTCCTTCAAGATTCGCGGCGCACAGAACAAGATTGCACAACTCGACGATGCCGCAGCACAACGTGGGGTGATCTGCAGCTCCGCCGGCAACCACGCGCAGGGCGTGGCGCTGGCAGCACGTAATCGTGGCATCCGTGCAGTGATCGTCATGCCAGAGAACACGCCCGTCATCAAGATCGATGCTGTCCGCGCGCTCGGTGGTGACGCCGTCCTGCACGGTAAGGCATACGACGATGCGTTCGCCTACGCTCAGGAAATCGCGCAACGCGAGGGGCTCGAATTCGTGCACCCGTTTGCCGATCCGGCGGTCATTGCCGGTCAGGGAACGATAGCGGTCGAGCTGGCGCGGCAGTGGCGCGAGCTTCCCGACGCCGTCTTCGTGCCTGTCGGCGGCGGAGGCCTGATCGCCGGTATCGGCGCCTGGCTGAAGCAATCTTATCCCTCGGTGAAGGTCATTGGGGTTGAGCCATTCGAAGCTTGCGCGATGCACGATTCACTGAAAGCCGGCAGACTCGTCAAGCTTGATCACGTAGGGACTTTCGCCGACGGCGTTGCCGTGCGGCAGGTCAGCGAGCGCACGTTCGCGCTCGCGCAGGAAGTCGTCGACGAAATCGTGCTTGTCGATACGGACGAGATCTGCGCCGCGATAAAGGACATCTTCGAAGACAGCCGGGTCATCACGGAACCGGCGGGCGCCCTTGCCGTTGCGGGCATCAAACGCTACGTCGAATCAAACGGCGCACAGAAGCGCAATTTCATTGCGATCAACAGCGGCGCCAACATGAACTTCGATCGCCTGCGGCACGTCAGTGAACGCGCGGAAATCGGCGAGCACCGCGAGGCACTGCTCGCCGTCAGGATTCCAGAGCACCGCGGAGCATTCCTCGAGTTCTGCGAACTCATTGGTCGGCGCAACGTGACGGAATTCAACTATCGCTTCAACCCCGGCGATGAGGCACAAATATTCGTCGGCGTTTCGATGAGTGACGCGCGACAGGAAGCGCCTCCGCTGATCGAGTCACTCCGCGGCGAGGGCTATGACGTGCAGGACCTCAGCGACAACGAGGTTGCGAAACTGCACATCCGCCATATGGTGGGGGGGCACGTGCCGGCGCTGGACGACGAATGCGTCTATCGCTTCGAGTTTCCCGAAAATCCGGGCGCTTTGCACGCTTTTCTCTCGGCGATAGGCGACAATTGGAATATCAGCCTGTTCCATTACCGGAATCACGGCTCGGACTACGGACGTGTGCTCGCCGGCGTTCAGGTGCCGCAAAACGATCGGGGACGATTTGCGAAACACCTGGAAACGCTCGGCTACGCTTATTACGATGAAACTGACAACCCCGCCTACCACTTGTTCCTCGCATGATCAGGTTCGCGGCGATGCCCGGTCATGACACTGCAGATCGCACTCGTATTCGGCATCCTGTTCGGTGCACTGTTTCTGCTCGTCACCGAAAAAGTGCGCATGGACGTCGTCGCACTCCTGGTACTGGGAAGCCTTGCCATTCTCGGCATCGTCTCGCCTGAAGAAGCCGTCGCAGGATTCTCCAACGCTGCCGTCATTACCGTCTGGGCAACATTCATTCTCAGCGAAGGGCTCACTCGTACCGGCATTTCAGATTTAATCGGCGGTTTGATCCTGAGACTTGCCGGACGCAATGAAATCCGCATGGTTTTGGTGATCATGCTGGCCGCAGGCGGGCTGTCGGCCCTGATGAGCAACATCGGCGTCGCCGCATTGATGTTGCCGATGGTCGTCGAGATCTCGCGACGAACTCGGTTGCCGGCGTCGCGTTTGCTCATGCCACTGGCCTACGCAACGTTGCTCGGCGGCATGACGACAATGATCGGCACGCCGCCAAACCTGCTCATCAGCGGTGCTTTGAGCGCAAACGGTTACGAGCCGTTCGAGCTGTTCGATTTTTCTCCGCTCGGCCTCATTCTGCTGACCGGAGGCACGCTGGCGATTACGCTGGCGGGACGGCTATGGCTGCCGAAAATCAAGACTGAGATCGGGCGACGCAAGCGCAGTCAGCGCAAACTGAGGACGCTTTACGGTCTGCATACCCGCAGCATCACCATGCGTGTGACGGACGGCTCGATCCTTGTCGGCAGGACACTCGCGCAAAGCCGCATCGGCTCGGCCGCCGGCCTCATCGTCATGGCCCTGGAACGTGATGGCCGCACGGAGCTCATGCCGTCTCGTCAGACGACGCTCGCTGCGGGAGACAAACTCGTCGTTCAGGGACAACTGGACCGGTTCAACGAATTCAGGCGCTGGAGCGAACTCGTCATCGAGCGCGAAGCGCCCGTGCTGCAAAGCCTGGTTGCCGGACATGTTGGCATCATCGAAGTCGGTGTCGCCGAAGATTCGGCCATCGTCGATCAGCTGTTCAATCAATCGGAGTTTCGGGAGCGGTATCGGGCAAACTGGCTCGCCGTTCGGCGCGGTGACATGGTGCGCCGGGACAACCTCGCCAAAGTGCCGATACGTGCAAATGACGTACTGCTGATCCAGACTGAGTTGGAGAACGTAGAACGGCTTGCGCATTCCGCCGACTTCTCGGGCTACCGCGAAGTCAGCCAAGCGGAACTCGCCGATGTATACCGTCTGCAGGAACACGTTTTTGTCGTCCGTGTGCCACGTGAG
>JASFSB010000294.1:0-4013 GCA_050114615.1 Gammaproteobacteria bacterium | reverse complement strand
TACGGTGCTGCCGGGCCGCGACCCAGGTCCGATCCAAATCGTTTGTGAGGAGCCCATCTGAGTGGTGAGTGAGTTCGCACTGGAAATTACCGGGCTCGGCAAGGTTCGCAGATTTTCGAGTCTGGACCTGCCCGTCGTGCTCGGCGACCGTGTCGACAGCGATGTGCTGCTCGAAGGTGCGCAGGGAGAGTTTCAGCTCGGCAGACTCGACGATGCATGGTTCGTCCAGGTGCCGCGAACGAGTGCGTTGCGGCTCAACGGCGTCGAGTTGCGTGGCACACAAAAACTCGGCGACGGGGACGTGCTCGAGCTCGCCGGGGTGCGGCTGACCTGCCATCGAGACGGCGCGATGCTCAGCGTTCGCGTCGAGCAGAATCTGCATCTGAAGGCCGTGCCACTTGCTGTCGAGCCCGATGGTGCGGATGGTCAGGGTGATGCGGTGGCGATCAGGCCGATACAGTTTCGCGGCCCCTCGGCACAGCAGCCGACCCCGGGACGGCGCGTATCGCCGGCTCAGATCGCCGTTGCCGCGGCTTTCGTCGTGCTTGCGATATTGGGTTGGTTCGCATTCACGGCCAAGTCCGTGCGATTCGTCTTTGAAGGCGATCCGCAACTCGTCGCACTGCCCGGTACGCTGTTCAAGCTGCGGCTCGGCGATCGGCATCTGCTGCGCAGCGGGGCCTATCGAGTCACGGCCGAACGCGACGGATATTATCCGCTCGACACGGAGCTCGATGTATCGCAGAACGCGAATCAAACGATTGAACTGCCGTTTGAGCGATTACCCGGTCTGGTCTCGATCGCGAGCACGCCGGCCGCAGGAGCCCGGGTCTTTCTCGACGATCGCCTGCTCGGTGAGCCGCCGCTCGATGATGTCGAGATTCCCGAAGGTGAGCACGAACTGCGCTTCGAGCTCGAACGACATTTTCCGGTGACGGTGGCGCTCGACGTCATGGGCGGCCACCAGCGTCAGGATGTCTCGGTTGAGCTCGAACAGGACTGGGCGCCGGTCAGCATCGCCACGTCGCCGCCAGGTGCGCAGGTCAGCGTAGACGGGACGGTCATGAGCGCTACGCCGGCGGAGCTCGAGCTCGTGCAGGGACGGCACACGATCGAGGTTCGACTACCTGGCCACAACGCCTGGAGCGAGGACTTCGACGTGGTCGCCAGTGAGCCGTATTCGTTCGGAACGGTTGAACTCGAGCAGGCCGACGGCCGCGTCAGCTTCGTCAGCAGCCTCGATGACGTTGCCGTCAGCCTCAACGGCGACTATGCCGGCACGACGCCGCTCGAGCTGCGCCTGCGGCCCGGCCGCACACATACGATCGTCGCGACCAAGCCAGGACATGAGTCGATGACGCTCGACGTCAGCGTTGCTGCCGACAGCGGACGCACGGTTGCCCTCGAACTCACCGCGCTGTTCGGCGAGGTCAGTGTCGTCACCGAGCCGCCCGGCGCTCAGGTCCGCGTCGACGGAACTCCGGTGGCAACGACACCGGCTGCCTTCGAGCTCAGCGCCCTGCCGCATGAAATCGAAGTCGAGCTCGATGGTTTCGCCGTACAACGGCGCGCGCTGACACCTCGGGCAGGTCTCGCGCACGAGCTCGAGTTCCAGCTGGAACCGCTCGATGACCTGACCGGGGGCGGGTATCCGCGACGCGTCGCAACGTCCGCCGGTCAGGAGCTCATCGTCGTGCCGGCCGGAGAATTCATGATGGGCTCATCGCGGCGTGAGGCAGGACGTCGATCGAACGAAGTGTTGCATCGTGTGCGCCTGACGCGCGCCTTTTACATGGGTACGACCGAAGTCACGAACGCGCAGTTTCGTCAGTTCCGACCCGAGCACGATTCAGGCGATCTGCAGGGTCTGTCACTCAACGGTGACGATCAGCCGGTCGTCAACGTCACCTGGGAGGACATTGCGCAATACCTGAACTGGCTCAGCATTGCCGACGGACTGCAGCCGGTCTACCAGGAAGGGCCGAATGGCTGGTTCGCCGTGCTGCCCCTGCGCAGCGGTTATCGCCTGCCCACCGAAGCCGAATGGGTCTGGGCGGCCCGATACTACGGTGCGGCCGAACCGCTGGTATTTCCGTGGAGCAGCGACGTCGCGGAAGTCGCGCCGCCGGATCGATTCGGAAACTTTGCCGATGTGTCGGCAGCCGACACGCTGCCGACGACGTTGCTCACCTACAATGACGACTTCGTGACCAGTGCGCCTGTGGCGAGCTTCGAGCCGAATGCCGCGGGCTTGTTCGATATGGGCGGCAACGTTGCCGAGTGGGTGCAGGATTACTACTCACTGGACTTTCAGGCACCGGCAGGCGTGATCGAGAACCCGACCGGACCGGGTTCCGGGGCTTATCGCGTCGTTCGTGGTTCGAGCTGGCGCAGCGCGACTTTGACCGAGCTGCGCATTGCATCGCGCGACTACAGTAACGGCGGTCGCGACGATCTGGGCTTCCGGCTGGCGCGCAATCTCGATTGAGGAGCACGGAAATGGCAACGAACGCGGTACTCCGGGCACTGGCTGTCGCACTGATCGGTGCGCCTGCCGCCATGGCGCAGGACGATGATTCGCAGGACGAAGTCGTCGTGACCGATCCTTCCGAAAGTGTGGTGACGCCTGAGGGGGAGTCGGCCGACGAGCCGCCGGTGTCGGACGATGTGTTTATCCCTTCCGAGGAAGTGCAGGCCGCTGAAGAGCTGGCATTTCCGGTGGACATCTGAAGACGCGGAGGTCGCAGTCGGTGAAGCGGACTTTTCAAAATGAATTTCTGTATCAGGTGTTCGCCCTGATCGTGTGCGTGATCATCACGCACGCTTTCTACGTTACGCTGGTGAGACCCAGGGCTGCCGAGATCCTTGCCGAGCAGGCCCTGCAGATGCAGGAGGATGCGACGTTCGTTCCGGATCGCTCGCCCTGGGTTCTGATTCGGGACTACGAGCAGGAAGCCTGTTTTGTCCTGATGTTCTGGGCTTTCGCAATCATGGGCTACAAGGCATGGTTCGCCGTTCGGGAGCGTTCACTGCTGGAGCGCGAACTCGTGCCGGTGGGCGAAGGTGTACGGATATTGCCCGACGATACGCGTGAATATGCGCGCTCGCTGCAGGCATTGCCGGAAAGCCTCCGAACGCTGCTGCTGCCGCGCGTGCTGTTGTCTTCGCTCGAGCGCTTCGGGTCGACGCGCAACGTGCAGGACGTCTCTTCAGTCGCCAACAGCCTGTGCGAATCCGAAGGTGAGCGGCTCGAGTCCGAGCTTTCGATGATTCGCTACATCGCCTGGGCGATACCTTCGGTGGGCTTCATCGGCACCGTTCGCGGAATCGGCCAGGCGCTTGGTGAGGCGCATCGTGCCGTCGAGGGCGATATCGCCGGCGTTACCGAGAATCTTGGTGTGGCATTCAACTCGACCTTCATTGCGCTGCTGATCTCGATCGTCGTGATGTTCCTCGTGCATCAGCTGCAGTCGCTGCAGGAACGCCAGGTCTTCGACACGCAGAAGTATGTCGACCACAACCTGATTCGCCATATGCATGGGCGAGACGCCTGAGTGAGCTGACGCGAATGGACCGGCTGGCAATCGAAATCAACGGTGCGGGGCTGCTCGTCGCGGACAGCCGCGAAGTGCTGGCCAGTGAACCGGGCTACGCGATCGTCGACGCCGCTCGCCGCGTCACCGGCATGGCAGCTTACAATCAGGCGCGTCTGCAGCCGGCGAAGACGCGCAGTGGTTTCTGGAGCGGTCTGCGCGTCGCTGGTAGTACGGCCGAATCGAATGCGGAACTGGCCTATGAACATCTGAAGCAGGTCTGGAATCAGGCGGGTCGTCCGTCAGCCGGCGCAGTGCTGATCGTGCCCGGAAGCTACGACACGGAACAACTCGGACTCGTTCTGGGGATTGCACAGGAATGCGGCATTCGTGTCGAGGCGATGGTCGATGCGGGCGTAGCGGCGAGTGCGCTGCGCTACGATGGCCGTCAGTTACTCTATGTCGACGCAAGCCTCAAAA
>JASFSB010000293.1:0-4017 GCA_050114615.1 Gammaproteobacteria bacterium | reverse complement strand
GCCGCGCGCAACGAATTCCCCCCGGGCAACGAGCACGCCGCGCTTTTGGAGGTGGAAATATTCTCCTATCGTGCCATCGCTGTGCCGTATCGCGACATAGTTCGCGAGTTGTGCGCAGCCCGTCGACCAGCAGCCGCGTTCGTGCGTTTCCTCCACCGCAACGACCACGCCTTCGCGAGCAGCATGGACCGGCGTCCCTTCGGGCATACCGAAATCAACCGTATAGTGCTCGGTGCCGGTATGGCTGAGCGGAGAACCCCATGACTGAATCACCGCGTAGCTCACCTCGTCGGCGTAAGGCAGGCGATACAGATAGCTGTCGTCGTGATCGACGAGCACGAACTCAGAAGCAGTCGTTGATGCACACACCCACGCACCAACGAGCAGTAACGCAAGCCTGGCGCCGGCGCGAAATCGCAATCGAAACGTCATTGTTGTTATTGGTTATGTTCGAATCGCTCCTGCATTATGCCGTTAACCGCGTGCCAGCGGCCGGAGGTTGAACATAACAGTCTACGGTTTGCTGCAGAACGGCGACTATGGCGTCAACAGGGCCTGTGCCGTGGCCATGAGCCGCTCGGGCAGCGTTTTTTTGCGCTTGAATTCGAAGCGATAGACGTCAGCTTCAGCGATGCGTTCGCGTAGGTATTCATCGCTCGTGCGAAGCTCATCGACGAGCTTCAGCTCCAGCGCCCGCGTTCCGTACCAGTGCTCACCGGTCGCTACAGCTTCGATCTCGACCTGCGGCCGATATTCCGCGATCTGCTGCTTAAACAGGGCGTGAATATCTTCGAGTTCCGAACGGACCTTCTGACGTGCTTCGTCGGTATTCTCACCAAACACCGTCAACGTGCGTTTAAACCGGCCGGCAGTCACCTGCTCGTAATCGATGCCCTTCGATTCGAGCCAGCGGTGGAGATTGGGCAGCTGAACGAGGACGCCGATCGAACCCACGATCGCAAACGGTGCCGACAGAATGGAATCGGCAACGCACGCCATCAGGTATCCGCCGCTTGCCGCCACCTTGTCGACAGCGACGACGAGCCGCAAACCGTGCTCCTTCAGACGCAATAACTGCGATGCCGCCAGGCCGTGCTCGTGTACGGCCCCGCCGGCGTTCTCCAGACGCAGCAGCACCGTCTCCCCGGCATCGGCAACGGCCAGTATCGCGCTGATTTCCTCGCGCAGCGACGCTGTCGCGGATGCGTGAATATCTCCCTTGAAGTCGACGACGTAAACACGCCCGCGGGTCTTGTCTTCGATCTTCGCGCTCTGTTTTTCCTGCTTCCGGCGCTCTTTGCGCTGGCGCCTGAGCGCCTTCTTGTCGAGCAACACGGCATTGACCGTGTCGCGCATTTCGTCGAATTTGTCGTTGAGCTTCTCGACGGTGATGGCGCCGATCGCCTCACTTCCGCGCCGATTGATCACCACGATGATGCCGACGATCAGTGCGAGCAAAGCGACTGCCGTGAGCAACTGCACGACGAATAATCCGTACTCGGAGAAAAAGCCTGACAGCGACATCACAGACCCACATTGTCCTTTTGAAATACTCGATCGGCACGATAACTGGAACGTACGAGCGGTCCTGAAACAACCTCGAGGAAACCGCGCGCGAGGCCCTGTTGCCTGTATGACTCGAATTCATCCGGCGTCACGAAACGCTCGACCGGAAGATGATTTGGTGTCGGCCGCAAGTACTGCCCGAAAGTGACGATGTCGACCTGCGCCTGCATACAGTCGTCCAGCGTCGCCAGTATCTCGTCCTCAGTCTCGCCGAGCCCGAGCATCAGACTCGTCTTCGTCAGCACGTCGGGGCGATGGCGCTTGGCGAAACTCAGGACATTCAGCGTTTGCTGATACCCGGCACGCGGGTCGCGCACGACAGAGGTCAGTCGCTGCACGGTCTCGAGATTCTGAGCAAAGACGTCGAGGCCGGAGTCGAGCACCGTCGCAACATCGTTCGCCCGGCCCGAGAAATCCGGTGTCAATGCCTCGACGGCAGTTTGCGGGCAGCGCGCTTTGATGGCTCGGATACATTCGGCATAGTGCCGCGCACCGCCATCCGGCAGGTCGTCGCGATCGACTGAGGTCAGCACGACGTACTGAAGGCTCATCAGTTCGACCGAACGCGCAGAGTTTTCGATCTCCTGTACGTCGAGCCAGCCCTTCGGATTGCCGGTATCGACGGCGCAGAACTGGCAGCTGCGCGTGCAGACTGCACCCATCAGCATGATCGTTGCCGTTCCGTTGTCCCAGCACTCTCCGATGTTCGGACACATCGATTCCTGACACACGGTTGCGAGCCGATGCTCGTTGACGATGTCACGAACGCGCTCATAACCTTCGCCGCCCGGTAACCTCGCCCGCAGCCAGTGCGGCTTGCCCGGCGAAGCCTGCTCACGCCGGTCTGGCCGGTACTTGACGCCGTTCCTGATCGCAGCGAATCCGTGCTCGGTCGTGTATTTACGTCCGGTCGAAACGACCGGGATTCCGCGAAACTTATCCACGGCCGCATTATCACAAAAAAAAGCCCGATCAGGAGATCGGGCGAATCACAGGGGGAAATCGGATGGGATCGCTACTGCAGGCGGGACCAGTTGATCAGCCGAAGGTCGCCGTTCTGTAAATCGAAGTTCTGCGCAAGCAACGCTTCGATATCGCGTGGATCGTAGAGCTCTTCAGTCGCCTGGCTCACTTCGACGACACCGCTGAACTCCTGATCCGACTCATCGGCTTCTGTGCCGGTCAGAACGAAATGCGTGTAGTACTTGACACCCATGGGCAGAAGTGTAGTTAAGCGCCCACGCGACGTCTGTGAACGAAACCACAAATCCCCCAAAGCCAGAATTTGTAAATTGCGTGACGAAATTGGCAGCACGATCCCTCGTTGAGCTATATTTCTTTGTTGTTCGTCACAGCCGGACCAGGCATTCGCGATGGCCCCTCGGAAAATCCTCCTCTCGGCAGCTGGTTTCGTCGTACTTGCGGTACTTTCCGGAGTGTCGTCAGCGCAGGATTTGCGTGCGACGTTATTCGCGGCAGCCGATGAGCGACTCGCAGCGGCGCAGGCAGCCGATGCCCGACTACTCGCTCCGATTTCCTATCAGAGGGGGCTCGAGGCGTATCAGGATGCGGACGAAGACCTCGTGCGCGGACGCAACGTAGATCGAATTCGAGGCCGCATTCAGGCTGCCATTGCCGCATTCGATACGGCGATCGAAGCGAGCGAAATCGCCGCGATCACGCTGGCGGCACTGATCAAGACCCGGGCCGACGCGCTGAATGCGAACGCACCGACTTTCGCTGCGGAGCAATGGCTGGAGGCCGAAGAGCTGTTCGATTCAGCAGCGCGACGTCTGGAGGTTGACGACATCCGATCAGCGCGCTCCCGAGGCGACGAGGCCGAGGCGCTATATCGTGACGCCGAGCTCACCGCTATCAAGGCTCAATACCTCAGCGACACGCGCGCGCTGCTCGCTCAGGCGAATCAGTTGCGAGTGGATCGTTATGCACCCAGGACTCTGGCGCGGGCACAGTCGCTCCTCGCAGATGCGGAACGCGAACTCGGTCAGAATCGATACGACACGGACTATCCGCGCAGTCTCGCGCAACAAGCCAACTACGAAGCCCGCCATGCGATATACCTGGCCGAGCTTATCGTCGAGATGCGTGATCGCGATGCAACGGAGGAAGACCTGATTCTGCAGTACGAAGAACCGTTAATTCAGGTCGCAGCGGCGGCGGATATCGCTGCCAGACTGGACATGGGCGCGGATCCGGTTGTCCGGCAGGTGACGACCTACATCGAGGAACTGCAGGCACTGTCACGAATGACGGGCATCGACCTCGACGATGCGCGTGCCCGCATCGCCGATCTCGAGGAAGAAATACGCGCCCTGGACGATCAGCTCGGCGGCGTTTCACAGGAGCGCAGTGCGCTCGTGCAGCGGCTGGAAGCCGAAGCGAGAATCCGAGAACAATTCGCCTCGATCGAGCAACTATTCGCCCGTGACG
>JASFSB010000292.1:0-4026 GCA_050114615.1 Gammaproteobacteria bacterium | reverse complement strand
CTGTCCAGATTGACGGGATCATCCAAAGTAAGGTGGCAAGCAGCGCCCCGCGAAAGAAGCCTGGTCTGCTATTCAGATTGTCAACCTCGAGGCTGCTTACCCGCGCCGCCAGCTCCTCCTCGTATACTTCGGAAGCTGCCTGAGCCGACTGTAAGTAGTCTTTCGGCAAAACGATCAGCGTTTCGCCATCGAATTCGGTCTGAGCGGACATTGGTACTGACAGCCCTGGCGATTTTGCTAGTCTAGCCCCAGGCTCATACAGCATCCGTGACTGAATTCACCTTCGTGACTGCATCGAGCGGATCTTAATTAATGAAAGCGAAATGGAATAACACCGAGATCGCGAACGGCAGCGAGACGGTTATCGTCCAGGGAAATCATTCTGAATGACCGTCGGTCGAAGCCGCCTGGCCGCCGCGTTTCTGCGGCCTGCGACAACTGCCCGCATAACGAATGCGGTCCGAATCTGGCGGTTTTCGGCGTTTATTTTCCGATGCCTCCGAAGAAGAACTGTGAAATAATACAGTACTTTCTTCCGCCGCATTCACCGTAGCAATCTGGAAATCACCAATGGATGACAATCGCAAGCAGGCGCTCGCCGCCGCTCTGGGACAGATAGAAAAGCAGTTTGGCAAAGGCTCAGTCATGCGCCTTGGCGACTCGATCGCCTCGCGCGACATCGATGTCGTGTCGACCGGTTCGCTGGGACTGGACGTGGCCCTGGGCATCGGTGGCTTACCGCGTGGACGTGTCGTCGAAATCTACGGACCGGAGTCATCCGGTAAGACGACGCTGACGCTGCAGGTCGTCGCCGAGATACAACGTCACGGCGGCACTGCCGCGTTCGTCGACGCCGAGCATGCGCTCGACCCGGTCTATGCGGAAAAAGTCGGCGTCAACGTCGACGATCTGCTGATTTCCCAGCCCGATACCGGCGAACAGGCCCTCGAGATCACCGACATGCTCGTGCGTTCAGGCGCCGTCGACATCGTCGTTGTCGACTCGGTTGCCGCATTGACGCCCAAAGCGGAGATCGAGGGAGAGATGGGCGATACGCACGTCGGCCTGCAGGCACGGCTGATGTCACAGGCGCTGCGCAAGCTGACGGCCAACATCAAACGCACCAACTGCCTCGTCATATTCATCAATCAGATCCGCATGAAGATCGGCGTCATGTTCGGCAGTCCCGAGACGACCACCGGCGGCAACGCGCTCAAATTCTATTCGTCGGTTCGTCTCGATATACGCCGTATCGGCGCGATCAAGAAGGGCGACGAGGTACTCGGCAACGAAACGCGCGTCAAAGTCGTCAAGAACAAGGTCGCACCGCCGTTTCGGACGGCAGAATTCGAAATTCTCTACGGCCACGGAATTTCGCGAGAGGGTGAAATCATCGACCTTGGTGTCAGGGAAGGCATCGTCGCGAAGTCAGGCTCCTGGTACAGCTATAACGATGAAAGGATTGGTCAGGGCAAGGAAAATGCGCGCGAGTTTCTGCTGCAGAATACTGAGATCGCGGCCGATATCGAGCAACAGATCCGGCAGAAACTGCTGCCACAAAAAGCGCCGGTGGCAGCCGTAGATAATGGCGAGGCTGAGCGCAAACAGGCCTGATACCGCACTCGACGAGCCTGCCTGCCGTCGCCGGGCGCTGAACGCGCTCGCGCGGCGGGAGCACAGTCGTGCCGAGCTCGAACGCAAGCTCGGGTCACGCGGCTTCGCAAGTGAGGTGATCGCGGTGACGCTGGATGACCTCGAGCGCACCGGTTTGCTCGATGCAGGCAGGTTCTGCGAAAGTTTCGTCCGTACGCGCATCGGGAAAGGCCAGGGGCCGGCACGGATCGAACGGGAACTTCTCGAGCGGGGCATCGATGCGGAAAGCGCCGGCCATGCGCTGCAGGATTCCCAGGACTGGGTGGCCCTCGCTCAGGCGGTGCGACGCCGGCGGTTTGGTGACGAGATCCCGGAAGATTACAAAGAGCGTGCACGGCAGAGCCGTTTTCTGCAGTATCGAGGTTTTTCGAGCGAGCAGATACGTGCCGCCATGCGGCGCGACCCTGATTTCGAGTAGCAAACGCAATGCAAAAGCCCACTTCGAGCGCCGAGCTTCGCGAGGCGTTTCTGAGATATTTCGCCGATCTTGACCACGAACGCGTGGCGAGTTCCCCGCTCGTGCCTGCGAATGATCCGACGTTGCTGTTCACTAACGCCGGCATGGTTCAGTTCAAGGATGTCTTTCTCGGCACCGAAAAGCGCGATATTCCGCGTGCGGTGACTGCGCAGCGCTGCGTGCGGGCCGGCGGTAAACACAACGACCTCGAGAATGTCGGCTATACGGCCAGACACCATACATTCTTCGAGATGCTCGGAAATTTCAGCTTCGGCGACTACTTCAAGCGTGAAGCGATCCAGTACGCCTGGGAGTTCATTACCGGCGTGCTGGGCCTGCCGCCTGAGCGGCTTTGGTGCACCGTTTACAGGGATGACGACGAAGCAGCCTCGATCTGGCTGAACGAGATCGGCATCGATCCGGCCCGATTCGGCCGACTCGGCGAAAAGGACAATTTCTGGGCAATGGGCGATACCGGTCCCTGTGGCCCGTGCTCGGAGATCTTTTACGACCACGGGCCTGATGTGCCGGGCGGGCCGCCCGGCTCGCCGGAGGAAGACGGCGACCGGTATATAGAAATCTGGAATCTCGTCTTTATGCAGTTCGAGCGTGCGGCAGACGGCACGATGACTCCGCTGCCGAAGCCCTCGGTCGACACCGGCATGGGTCTCGAGCGTCTTGCGGCCGTCATGCAGGGCGTTCATTCGAACTACGAAATCGATTTGTTCGTGAGTCTGATACGCGATGCTGCGGCGATCGCCGGGACCGACGACCTCGGCAACAAGTCTCTTTGCGTCATTGCCGACCACATCCGCGCCTGTTCGTTCCTCGTTGCCGATGGCGTGTTGCCAGGCAACGAAGGCCGCGGCTACGTTCTGCGCCGAATCATTCGCCGTGCGATTCGTCATGGTTACAGGCTCGGCATCGAAGAGCCATTCTTCTACCGCCTCGTCGAAAGTGTCGAACGCGAAATGGGCGCAGCGCATCCTGCCCTGAGTGAACGCCGCGCCCAGGTCGAACGTGTCCTGCTGCAGGAAGAGCAGCGATTCGCAGAAACGCTGAGCCAGGGTATGAAGCTGCTCGAGGACGCCGTCGCCGATCTGTCGCAGGGTGACGAGATTCCCGGCGAGACCGTGTTTCGACTCTACGACACCTATGGCTTTCCCGAAGACCTGACGGCAGATTACGCCCGCGAACACGGCCTGCGTGTGGATCAGGCCGGCTTCGAGCAGGCCATGGAGCAGCAGCGCGAACGCGCCCGCAGTGCCAGTCGCTTCGGTGGCGGTGAGGATGCCGCACGCCTGCAGTCGGAACTCAATCGGGTCGTTGCCGAAGGCAGTCTCGAAGGCACCGTATTTCTCGGTTACCAGCTCGACGACACGAACGCTCGCGTACTTGCACTTTTCGACGCACACGGGCACAGCTGTGAGCAGCTTGAACCGAACACCACCGGTGTGGTGCTGCTCGACAGAACGACCTTCTATGCCGAAAGCGGCGGACAGGTCGGCGATACCGGCGAGCTCGTTTCCGGCGGAGCGCGGTTTGCGGTGAGTGACACGCGCAAGCTCGGCGCAATGTTCCTGCATTTCGGTCGGCTCGAGGGTGGGGTGCTCGCTCGTGATGACGTGGTGCGCGCGTCGATAGACGGCGCGCGGCGAGCGGCAACGATTCGCAATCATTCTGCGACGCATCTGATGCATGCGGCGCTGCGTCAGGTCATCGGCGATCACGTCCAGCAGAAGGGCTCGCTGGTCGCACCGGATCGGCTGCGATTCGACTTTACGCATTTCGAGCCGGTGACCCGCGAGCAGCTCGTTGAGATCGAGCGGCTGGTGAATGAGCAGATCCGCTGCAATCTGGTTGCCGAGACCAGGGAAATGCCGTTTGACGATGCGATCGCCGCCGGGGCCCTCGCT
>JASFSB010000291.1:0-4031 GCA_050114615.1 Gammaproteobacteria bacterium | reverse complement strand
GAAATCCTGATCCTCCATCAGCAGCGAGCCGCGCACGAGGTTGGCTTTGTCACGAATCGAACGACCGCCGACATCCGATACTTTGACCTGACCGGCGCGATCGAGTTGTTGCAGGGCGTCTTCCCGACGTCCGTCTTCCAGTAAGGCTATACCGAGGTTGTACGCCGCGAATCCGGTCAGGTTGTCGGAGCTCTGCAGGCGACGCAACGTATCTGCCGCTTCACCAGGGCGTTCCATCGCCATCAGTACGTTCGCGCGCAGAAAGCTGATCTCGTCTCGTATCGCTTCGGGGACCCTGCCGTCTATCCGATTGAGCGCACGCAACGCGTCGTCGAACTGCCCCTTCTGAAAATGTATGCGCGCGAGTCGAAACGCCGCCTCATTGCGCACCTCTTCGGCTACGTCGCCTTCCAGTACAGCTGTGATCGCGCGTCCGGCTCGATGGTGCATTCGGTAGCTGAGCTCGAAGTCTCCGACCGAAAACTCTGCATCGTTGACGTGGTACTGCAACGAATCCAGCTCCGGTTCGTCAACGCCATAGTGCTGCGCCAGCTCCGCGTCGAGGCGTTCGAGCGCTTTGAAGTACTCGCCCTGCTCCGCGTAAAACAACGCTTCGCCGAAAAACAGATCGCGCAGCGGTTCTGCGTGCGGATCAGCACAGGCCGAAGCCGCCAGCAGCACTCCGGCGAAGCCAGATACGAACTGCGTGGAAGTCGTCCTCATGCACTCTTACCAGCTACCCAGTTCGATCTCTGCCGTGCCGGCCCTTGCGGAAAGAGTCAGGCCCAGCAGCTCCGGATCGATGCCTTTGTCGAAAGTAAAAGATTCGCTGCTCGTAAATTCTCTCCCGTTATCCAGCAGTCCGTTGACTGCGACCGTCAGGTTATGCGCTCCGGTCATGACGTTGCCCGTGTAGACGCGCTGAACACCGCCGTTTTGCAGCGCCTCGAGTTCCTTGAAACTGTAGATATAGTGCGCCACCAGCTCGCCGTCGATTTCGAGCCGGACGGCATCGAGACGAAATGCATCGTTGCCTGTCAATCCGACGAAGACAGCCAACTGCGTATTCGAGGGATACAACAGACGCTCCTCGAGAAGGCTCAGATCCCTGGCTATCCCGAGCACATCCGACTTGATCTCCTGGACCTGCTCGTCGAGGCTGCGCATTTCTTCCTGGGAGGAAGCCTGGCCTCTGGCGGCAGACACACCCAGAAGCGCCACAAACACTGCGCTGGCAATGAACGCTGTCATCCTTGGCATATCGTCAACCTTTCCGTGGTGCAGCTCGAATGCTCGACGGCCTTCCGATGACCCTCTGCATGTCGTTGCTTTTTACAATTCGCCCGACAGTCTCTGGAAAGGAGTTTTCGGCAACAGTGATGCGCTGCGCAAATTGCTCTATTGACTGTACGTCAACGTGTTCTCAGAAGAGAGCGCTCGTTACATATGTCGCAGAACGGGCGCGTGCCGGGCAATCGGCGCCTTCGCACCAGGTCACTTTAACGCCCTGTTTTTGCGGCCTGCGACGCCAGTGAGGGGCATCGGCTGCGGCGCCTCGAGCGCACAGATACTTTGTTAAACGCATCGATTCGCTGTCCGAAATTTTCGACATTGTTGTGGCTTTTGCCACACAGTCACCGGACATAATGCCGATCATTTTACGCTAACGGGCACTACGCAGAGTTTTGTCAAATTTCAGTGCGTAAATTCAGTTTACGTAATCAGGGCAAGGCGAAGACCCAGACGACACCGCCCTGCGGAACGATGGTTTCCGGATTGCCAAACAGCCCATCTACGCGACGCTGCGAACCGGCGGCATCGACGCCCCACCCGGACTGGACCGCGATGTATTGTCGCCCGCCTGCTTCGAAGGCGCTCGGCACGCCGGTTATTCCGGAATTCAGACGCTGTTGCCAGAGCAGTTCACCGGTTCGCGCATCGAACGCCCGGAACCAGCGGTCTGCTGTGCCACCCTGAAACACGAGGCCCCCGGCCGTCGTGAGCACCGGCCCCCAGTTGGCGAATTCGCCGAACTCATGCGTCCAGACTCGTTCTCCGGAATCGAGATCCCAGGCCTGAAGCTCACCCACATGGTCCGCCTCGTTCGCGATGCTCCCGCCACGGATATCGACGCCGGTAAAGTTCTGACCACGCCGATACTCCGCCGCTTCACCGGCCATCGTCGTGCACAGATTGTTGTTCGCAGGGATGTAAAGGTATCCCGTTTGCGGGTTATAGGCTGCCGGGGGCCAGTTCTTTCCACCATGCAGAGACGGGCAAAACGTCGCAGGCCGGCCGATCCCCGGCTTGCGTGCCATATCGTATGCCGGCCGACCAGTGACAGGGTCGAGATGCGTAAAGACATTCTGGTATACGTACGGTCGTGCGTCTATGTAGCGAATCGAATCCGGGCGTCGCTCGAGCAACCACAGATAGCCGTTGCGCCCCGCGTGTACGAGACCCGGGATCCGTCGTCCATCGCGCTGAACGTCGATGAGCAACGGTGCGGAAACTTCATCCCAGTCCCACGATCCGTTCCAGTGATACTGATGGTATCCCTTCAACTCCCCGGTATCGACGTCGAGCGCAATGACGGAGTTCGCGTACAGGCTGTCACCGGGCCGCGCCTCGCCAATCCAGGGTCCGGGGTTGCCGGTGCCCCAGTAAGTGAGGTTCAGCTCCGGGTCGAAGGTGCCCGTCACCCAGACAGGAGCGCCGCCGGTCTGCCACGAATCGCCTGGCCAGGAGTCGTTACCGAACTCGCCTGGACCAGGAATCGTGTACGTCTTCCAAATCTGCTCGCCCGTTTCGGCATCGAATGCGGCAACGAAGCCTCTGATGCCGAGCTCGCCCCCGGAAACCCCGACCATGATTCGACCATGCGCGGCGAGCGGCGCCATCGTGATGTAGTAACCGCCGTTGTAGTCTTCAACGGCAGTCTCCCAGATCACTGTTCCCGTATCTGCCGCCAGTGCGACCAGTTTCGCATCCGACGTCGCCATGAAGACCTTATCGCCGTATAGTGCGACGCCGCGGTTGGTCGGATGCATCAGACGAAGATCGAAGGGCATTTGCCGCCGATAGGTCCACACGACATCACCGCTCGCCGCCTCGATGGCATGTACCTGATTCATCGGCGTGGTCACGAACATCAGGCCGTCATTCACGATCGGCGGCGACTGATGCCCTTCGGTGATTCCGGTCGAAACGCTCCAAACCGCAACGAGCTCATCGACGTTGCGTGTGTTGATCTGATCCAGCGGACTGTATCCCCACCCGTCATAGGTTCGGCGAAACATCAACCAGTTCCCGGGTTCCGGATTTCTCAGTCGTTCATCGGTAACCTCGGAATAGCGGACAGCCTCCTGCCCGAAGGCGAAATTCGCGAGAACCAGGCAAGCATGCGAGACGACCAATGACAGCGTGCGGGCAGGAAACTGCATCGAAATTTTCCTCCGATTAATCGAATCAAAGACCGAATGGATCGAGACCGGGCTGCTGAAAGCCGACTCGGCCTTCGAATGCACCGGCAACGGTCAAACCCTTCTCCGACAGCGTCAGCGGGAGCGCTGCGAGCTGCCATGGAGCAGGCCCGCCGACGACTCTGGCACCGTCGCCGGGATCGAACTGCGATTCGTGACAAGGGCACTGAAACCGACTCGCTGCTTCGTTCCAGTCAGTGACGTCGCAGCCGGTGTGCGAACAGATGCCGGAATATGCAACGACGCCTTCGACGGAGCGCAGCAGCGTTTCCGCCGACAAGCGCTGCGGTTCCAGCCGAACGACGATGATCTGATTCAGACGCGTTCCGTTGCGGATGGTCAGGGCAGATGGATCCATCGGCCAGGCAAAGACCTGATCCGCACCAGTTGTCAGGTCCGCTGGATACATTACTTCACCTTCGCGGTCGCCAAACGCAAAGACCAGCACGTCGCCAGCCTGTGGCGGCGCTGTCACGTCAGCGCCACCGCTAACCTGCGTACGGCCGGATTTCCCCGCGCCCACACCCAGCGCACAGATTCCGGTCAACA
>JASFSB010000290.1:0-4035 GCA_050114615.1 Gammaproteobacteria bacterium | reverse complement strand
GGGGCTGGTGCGCAATTATTATCGCAACGCGTGGCTTGTGATCTATCTGTTCGGTGCGTCCCCGGCACTCTCACGCAGTTTTCTGCCCGCCGGGAATGCCTTGCTCCAGCCGCTCGATTCACAGACGTGGTACGCGCCGTTTGCGACTTCGCTGCGCATGAGTGACATCGGCTATCAGAACAAGACCCAGGCGCGGCTGCGCATCAGCGCAAATTCTCTCGACGAGTACGTTCACGGACTGGTGCAGGCGGTCACGACCGCAGAAGAGCGATATCAGCGCATCGGCGTAAAGGTCGACGGTGAGTATCGGCAGCTCAATGCCAACCGCCTGCAGATAGAAAACGAGTACTACAGCACCATTCGCCCGAAACCCCCGACCGACAGCTACCGAACGACCGTGGGCCTGCGGGAGCGCGGCGTGCAATACGTCGAGATCAGGACACTGGATCTCTCACCGCGTGACCCGGTCGGAATGAACCAGTCGCAAATGCGCTTCCTCGAAGTGCTGCTGCTCTATTGTCTGCTCAGCGACAGCCAGCCCATCGACGAAGCTGAGCAGGCAGAAATCCTGCAACGTGATCTGACGGTCGCGCGCGACGGACGCAGACCGGGTCTTACTCTTCAGTTTGGCGGCTATGCGGCCACTATTGCGGAGCGTGCGGCACAGATGGCAGGTTCGCTGCTGGAAGTCGCCGCCTTGCTCGATGACACGGGCGACGCCTGCCAGCGCAGCGTGCGCGAGGCGCTCGCCGCCTGCGCGGAGCCGGAAAGAACTCCGTCGTCCGAGCTGCTCGGTCAGCTGCGCGACACCGGCAATTCGTTCGTCGAATACGGCCGAGCGGTTGCCGATGCCCATCGGGCGTATTTTCTCAGCATGGCAATGGAGCCTGAGCGACTCGAAGCGCAGAAGCGGGTCGCTGCCGAGTCACTTCGTGCTGCCGCGGCCCTGGAGGCCGCATCGACGGAGCCTTTCGATGTGTATCTGGAGCGGTTCATGCAGCGTGTGTGAACTGTTCGACACACGGCCAACGATAAATATGTGAAGAGAGTTCGGGCCGGCCGCGGCACCATGACGGATACTCGCAGTAGAACAAAGCCCGAATAGCCATGAAATTCTTAATTATTTTCGGTTTTTTGCTTGGTTTCGGCGGCGTGCTTGCCGCTGCGGGGCTGGCGCCGATCGCCATTCACGAACGCATCGAGTCGAAGACGAGTGTGGCAAACAATGGTGGCCGCCTGGAAACCTTCATCATCAGGTTGCCGGCGGATCGCATTGCGAGTGCCGGCAGTGTCGGTCCGCGGCGTTCGGTCATCGATCCGGTCACACGTATCGAATCGCCGGCAGTGCCGGCCGATTCTGAATTTATGATCGAGCAGTTCAAACTGCGTAACATCGACGGCGAAGTAATCGGCGTCGCGATGCGCCACTGGACACTGGCAGATGGCGCATCAGCAGGCACCTGGTCCGTCAGTATCCCGAGCCGCGGAACGCTCGTGTGGAATGCGGACGGCGATGCGCCGGCCATACTGTCCGCCGCCATCGCCTCCGCAGGCGTCCAGTCGGGCGCGGCGTGGCAGGGCGAACTGCCTGTTCCGCTTACCGGGGATCAGAATTCCGGGCAGGTCGTTACCGGTACGGAAGAATTCGACGGCAGCACCGGCTTCGTCGAAGAGATCTGGGACATTACCGGGGTCGGCGACAAAGGCGAAATTCGTGGCACGATTTCACTGAACACGCGAGTGAGCCGGTCGCAATGAAGTGGATCATCGCATTTCTTCTGGGTATCCTGGCCGGTGTCGCCGCGGCGGCTGTGCTGTTATACGTGAATCCGCTGAGCGGTCAGAAGCTGGCGTCAGTGGAGGGCACGACGCTGCTCAGCTACGAGTTCGGTCCGCGCACATTGTCGTTCACGCACGGCGATCAGCTCGGCTTCGATTTGCAGCCGCGCGACGTGCCAACGCTTTGGGAATCAACGATCAGTCGAACGATGCTCGGAATGTTCGTCCTGAGCGACCTTCAGGGTAGCCCCGTGGCAGTGGCTTCGCGCGCTTTGAAGTTGTCGAACGACAGCAATGCGTTGACGAGAGGAATCGTCGTGGCCGATCACTGGCTCGTTACGGTGCCCGGTGCCGGGACTTACTTCATCGACTCCGAAGAGAACTTCTGGCCGGTGATTCGCGATACCTTCGTCGACGTCAATCTACTCGGACGGGATTGGGAAGGTGCACGGCTCTACGAGCTCTCAATCGGGCCGGACAACCGCGGTGCCGCGAGCCTGGTCGGTGTAAGCGGTCGGTTCGCGGGTGTGCGCGGCGCCGCCGTGCACTCGATTGAGCTGCGGGACTACGAACGTACGTCGCAGCTCCTTTATCCCGTTGCCGGGCAGCTCAGACTCGATGCGCGGCGGGCTGAACAGCAGGCTGCTACGACGCCCTGATCGAGACTTCCTCGAGATTGACGCCAGGATCAGCGATCGCCTGTGGGTCGAGTTCCGCGCGCTCCGCGAGCAGTTTTTTGGCAAGAATGAATTCCCGCGGCGCTCCAATGGCGTCGACTGCAACGAGGCGTCGTCCGTCGAGGTAATACACCGCAAAGGATCGCAATGACCGGTCACCGCGCGTCACCGTCGAATCATATTCGCGAGCGAGGCCCGCTATCTGCAGCTTGATGTCGTATTGATCCGACCAGAACCACGGCACGTCGTCGAACGCTCTGGGCTCAGCAAACAAAGTACTCGCGGCCGATTTGCCCTGCTCGATCGCGTTTTGTACGGACTCGAGGCGGATGCGGGTTCCGACCAGCGGGTGCGGATGGCTGGTGCAGTCTCCGAGTGCGACGACATTGGGTACGCTCGTCTTCGTGTGGGGGTCCACGCTGACACCATTGTCACAGTCAATATCGGCCTGCTCGGCGAGCGTCGTATTGGGCACAACGCCGATGCCGATGATGACGCAGTCGCATTCATACTCGCTGCCGTCGTGCATCGTGACCCCGGTCACGCGCGTGGTCCCGCTGAAACGCTCAATGGCTGCATTGCAATGGATCGCCACGCCATGGGATGCATGTAATTCAGCGAAGAACTCAGCAGTCGAGTCGCTGACTACGCGTCCGAGAATGCGTGGCGCGGCTTCGAGGACAGTGACCTGGCAACCCAGCGCGACACAGCTTGCTGCAACTTCGAGCCCGATATAGCCGGCGCCGACGATCACGACGCGTTTCGAGGTCTCCAGGTTACTGCGTATCGCGTCGACATCATCGATAGTACGCAGATAGTGTACGCCCTCGAGTTCGCTCCCGAGGATTTCCAGTTTCCGCGGCGAGGCGCCTGTGGCCAGTGCCAGCCTGTCATATGTCAATGTCGAACCATCGCTGAGGCGCAGCCGCTGTGAGTCTGTACTGAGTTCAATCGCGCGGCGACCGTTTAGTACTTCTACGCCGCGCTCTTTGTAGAAAGATTCCGGTTTGAGGAACAGTCGGCTGCGTTCGAAGTCTCCGGCCAGATATTTCTTTGACAGCGGTGGGCGCTGATACGGCAGCCAGGGTTCTTCTGCGACCAGGGTGATTCGACCTTCATATCCATGCTGACGGCCGGAGAGTATTAATTGCGCGGCGGCCTGCCCCGCGCCGACGATAACCAGATGCTGATTCATGCGTGGTTGCTGCAATAAGCTGACGGCCGAATTGTAACTTGATGTCTGCATCGAAGGCGTCGGATCGCTCTGGCTCGTGCTCTGCCTCTGAAATGACCGCTCACGAATCTGGCTCAAACCGTCCGAATCCCTGCTCGGAGCAGGCGCGTATGGTTGCTAGTCTTCGGGTGTGCGGCGTCAGGGAGGACGGCATGCTCGAACATCACCTCGAAGCTCATTACGAGCAGTCGATGGCAGCGGTATTTGCAGCGCTCGTTCAGGAGCTGGGCAGGGATCGCTGGCTGAAGACGGACGATCCGAATCCGGCGACGGGTCTGCCCCGCGTCGGCCTGCGCTTCGGGTACCGGCAGGCGCAACGTTTCTGTTTCGGACAGGTGCTCGAAT
>JASFSB010000289.1:0-4038 GCA_050114615.1 Gammaproteobacteria bacterium | reverse complement strand
GAAAATGATTGAAGGTTAACCCGGCGATGATCGGCAGAATCGTGATCTCGATGATGCTCCACATCATTCCCCAGGTGTCGATCGGGATGTACTGGCCAGCGAGCCACTGCATATAAAATGGTGTGACGAACGGCGCGAGCAGCGTTGCGACCGTGGTCAAAGTGACTGAGAGCGCGAGATTCGCGTTCGCGATGTACGCCATCACGTTCGACGCCAGACCGCTCGGCGCCGCGCCGATCAGAATGATGCCGGCTGCGACCTCGGGGGCGAAATCGAATGCGATCGCGAGCCCGGCGCCGACGAACGGCATGATCGTGAACTGACAGACGAGGCCGATGAAAACGGCTTTTGGTGCCTTCACGACATGTATGAAATCGCCGGCGCTCATTGCAGTACCCATGCCGAACATGATGATCTGCAGGAGCGGCACGATCAGCCGGCTCAACGGAAAGTCACCCCAGCTAACGAGAGGCGCCGGATAGCACATCGCGAATGTAACTGCGGCGAAGATCAGAAGGCTGAATGAGATCCCGCGGAGTTTTTCGTGGCCACGCACACCGTAGCCGGCGACTGTGAAGAATGCCGTTAGCAGCGGCCCCGCAACCGCGGGTCGATCGAGGCCGAAAAAAAGGATCGCCGCGGCGAACAGTCCGAGGGAAATTCGCAGCGCAAGCCTATGCGCAAATGTCATCGAACAACTCGCCCTGGTGGTTCCGCGGGTGCCTCAGTGCCCGGCGTGGTCGACGTCGGACCTGGGAAGCTACCAGTTCATGAAAGAGCCATCGGGACGCTGATTCATCAGCATGCCGGCGCGATAGGTGTCGTACTCGCCGATCTGCGTCAGCGAATCGTAGTCGAGCTCGACACCGAGCCCTGGGCGATCGTTTGGCCACATCTTGCCGTCTCTGAAGTCATATGCCTGGGGCAGATGCGGATAGCGGCGGCTGCCGTCGCCCAGCATCTCCATCAGCGCAACGACCGATGATGCAGTCAGGCAGTGCACGAGCGCGGCTTCGGCGATTGGGCCCGTGAAGTGAGGAATCATGCCGACGTAATGCGTTTCGGCGATCGCGAGAATCTTCATGAACTCGGTAATGCCGCCGACATTGGGCAGCGTCACGCGAGTGAAGTCGATCAGCTCCTTTTCAATGAGTCGGTTGATGTCCCATTTGTAGCCGAACTGCTCGCCAACGGCGATTGGCACGCGGGTTCGGCTGCGGATGTTTTCGTAGGAATCGACTCCTTCGCTGCGGATCAGATCCTCGCAAAAATACGGATGCAGCGGCTCGAGCAGCGTTGCCAGATTCACGGCGTCCGATGCGTCGAGCTCCGTGTGGAAATCGATTGCCCAGCCGCCGTCGCCGGCGCCCCGATGAATGGCGATACAATCCTCATGCATCTGCCGCACGAGTTGGAATCTGTCGACGACGCGCTGCCGGGGATTGTCGGTCGCGTGACGGTAGGCGCGAAACCCCGCATCCCGGCACGCACGCGCCGTATCTTCGAGGCTGCCGTTGCGGGCACGGGGGAACGCCGTCGAATAGCACTCGATGTAGTCACGAGACTGGCCGCCAAGCAGCTGCCACACCGGCACATCGAGCGCTTTGGCCTTCATGTCCCAGAGCGCGAGATCGAGCGCGCCGAGCGAATGCAGTTTCTCCCGGCCGGCCGGATAGAAGTAGCCGCGCAGCATTCGCTGCCAGTGGCGGTCGATGCGAAACGGATCCTCGCCGATCAGCATACTTGCGCATTCGTCCATCGACGTCGGCTCACCGCCTTCGCCGATACCCGTCAGTCCACCCTCTGTCTCGATAACGACGACGTTCGACGACTGGTTGGTCATCGGCTGTCCGCGCCGCCCCTGTGCATCGCCGGCATTCTGGTAGTAGCGTACGAGTTTGATTCTGTCGTCTGAAAGCCCAAGCGCGTCGGCGGATGTCTGTAAGCAGAGACTCGTTCCCACTGCGCCGACTCCCTTCAGGATCTGGCGCCTGTTCCAATGATTCATGTTCGAATTCCCTTGCGGCGATTCAGGCTTGAAGATTCGTTATAGCGTGTAACAATAGGGCGCGATTATGGTCTGCGCAACAGAGCTCCGAGCCGACGACGATACCGCCCCGGCGGGTCGAAGCCATCGCAACTGAATCGGAGCGGCAGAGCAGCGTCGAGCTGCGCGAGACTGAACACGAAGATCCTCACTGGAGAAAACCATGCGCAAAGCGACCGTGTTGCGAATCCTGATCTCGGCGGCTGCCACACTGTTCGGCGGCGGGGGAGTCAGCGCGCAGGAACTCAGTGCCGCCACCATGGTACACGTCGAAGCCGCACGCTCGGCGGCGGGCGAACATGCCGGTATGGTCGAGCGTCTGTGTCCGATGCCCGGTCCGCGACCAGCCGGTCCGGCGCGTCGTGGCGTGCGTGCAGTGCCGCCGCGCAGCGAGTGGCATGCTGAACCGGTTCGCGTATTCGACAACCTGGCGTACGTCGGCATGACTGAGTTCTCAACCTGGGCGGTCACGACGAGCGAAGGCATCATTATTATTGACCCGATCTTCGATTACTCGGTGGAGGATGAGGTCGTCGAGGGACTGCGTAAGCTCGGTCTCGATCCGGCGGATATCCGCTACGTCATTGCGAGCCACGGCCATTACGATCATGTCGGTGGCGCGAAATTCCTGCAGGATGCATTCGGCGCACGCGTGCTGCTGTCGGCGGCCGACTGGGATCTGCTCGAAGAAAACGGCGCCACCTGGGTGCCACGGCGCGACATCGAGGTCACCGACGGGCAGAAGTTGACGCTCGGCGACACGACGCTGGAGATGTATCTGACTCCGGGCCATACGGATGGCACGATCTCGACGCTGATTCCGTTGAAGGACGGCGGCGCCGATCACGTAGCGGCACTGTGGGGTGGCACGCTGTTCAATTTTGGCCCGCAGCCGGATCGCTTTCGCGCATATGCTGACTCCGCCGAGCGCTTTCTCGAGATTGCAGTCGCGGCGGGCGCTGACGTTCTGCTGTCGAACCATACGGACTACGATGGCAGCAAGGAAAAGCTGCCACGAATGGCGGCTCGTCGTGCCGGTGACCCACACCCCTACGTGGTCGGTACTGATTCGATCAGGCGGTATCTGAGCGTCGCTCACGAGTGTGCTCTGGCTGCGCTCGCCGATTTCCAGTAGACGGCGACATGCAGCGTGATGAAAGTATTCGCCACCAGAGACGGCATCGTCATTGAGACGGAGGGCCGGTCTCGCCGGGCGCCGGCAACGATTGGATTCGATGCGATTTTCACAGCAGACGAGCCGCTCGGCCTGCTTGCGAGTGTCGTTGCAACGGCGCCGGAGGTCGATGCGCCTGTCGCAGCGGACATGCTTGCGCCGATCCAAAGTCAGGAAGTGTGGGCAGCGGGCGTCACTTACCGCCGCAGCCGCGCCGCACGAATGGAGGAAGCGAAGGCCGCCGGCGGCGGTGATTTCTACGACCGCGTCTACGACGCCGAGCGGCCGGAACTGTTTTTCAAGGCAACGCCGCATCGTGTCGTCGGTCCGGGCGGCCACGTGCGGATCCGCAGCGACTCAAGGTGGAACGTACCGGAGCCGGAGCTTACTCTGGCGATCAGCTCGAACGGCTGCATCTTTGGCTTCTCGATCGGCAACGATATGAGTTCTCGTGACATCGAGGGAGAAAATCCGCTGTACCTGCCGCAGGCGAAAACCTATGCCGGCAGCGCGGCGATCGGACCCTGCCTCGTCATTAGCGAGCACCTGCCTGCCAGGGATACCTCAATTCATATCGCCGTCGCGCGCGCAGGCTGCATCGAGTTCCAGGGCAGCACCGAGCTCAGCCAGATGAAGCGCTCGCTGCCTTTGCTGGCCGAATATCTGTTCCGCGACAATGAGTTTCCGTACGGTGCTTACCTGATGACCGGTACCGGCATCGTGCCGCCCGATGCGTTCACGCTCCGGCACGGCGATACTATCGACATCACGATAGAGCCTGTCGGCACATTGCAGAACACAGTTGCGTAGCGACGGA
>JASFSB010000288.1:0-4041 GCA_050114615.1 Gammaproteobacteria bacterium | reverse complement strand
CATTCGATCGAGGCGCTCGTCCTGAAGGACGGCCCATAGCGTAGACGATCAATGGAAGGACTGTTGCTTTTTTTCCGGTGCAGCGCGAGCGCATCCTGAAGTCGAAGGCTGGATGACCAATCACGCTGATGAGCTCCGCGCGATAGCAAAGCGCTTGATTCCGGCTAAGCGATGTGCGCGCCCAGGGGCGCCGACGTAAATTCAATACAGTGACTGACTCGCCGTCATGGTCGCAAATTCGCGCGCGCCTCAGTCGTATGCCATCGACTTCGAAGACCTTGATGTCGCGCGCCGCGCCGGTCAGGGCCGATCCGAGCAGGCCTGCCAGAAATACGTGCCGGGAAGATTCGACGGTCGATTGCTCCATGACGGCGTCCCTGTCGATCAGCGTATGGCCACGGGCCGCAGCGGTGAACCGGTCGCGCCTTCGTAGCGAATCGGTGTCGCTACCAGCAGGAATTCATATGCTTCGTCCGCGACCAGTGTTTCGAACGTCATATTCTCGATATTGAAAATACCGTTTTTCATCATCAGCTCCTGATGCACCGGAGCGGAAAGTGAAGGATCAGGATTCGTCGATATCTCTGTGGCGTATGTGTCGCTGCCGGTCAGCGTCACCTGATGCTCGACCAGCCAGGCAGCCACTTCCAGGCCAATTCCCGGCGCATCACCGTTATAGGTGGCGGGGTCCTCGTGCCACAGCTGCGCGTATCCGGTCCTGAACAGCACTGCATCGCCAGGCGCAATCGAATCCTCATCGATGCCCTGACGGGCGAGCGCGCCCTCGACATCGGCACGCGTGATCTCGTAGTCCGAAGCGAGCCATTCGACGCCCTTGTACCCGGCGACGTCGACGAGAATGCCGCGCGTAAAAATCGGTTTGATGTGCTCGACACCGAGTCGCTGCAGTCCGTCTTGCGCGAACATCTCGCGCCCGGTGAACCCGTTGTAGAACACCCGTTCGACGCTGCCGTCGGCCATTTCCATTTCCTGGCCAATGTGACCTAGCCCGTCGAACTGTGTCCCGACCTGGCCGACCTCAGCCGCGAGAAATTCGTCGTTACCGACGACGCGATTCGCCCCCGCCGCACTGCCGGCCGGAACGAGCTTCAGGCCGTAGGTTCGTGTACCCACAAGTGGCATGTCGTTCGAATACACCTGACCGAGCTCGTAAATTTCACCGCGCTCGACCATCGAAAGCGCCTGCAGCACCTTCTCGGGCGTAATACGATTGGACGCACCGGCCTGATCGTTCGGCCCCCATTCCGACGGCCACCACGGACCCGCGGTGCGCGTCTGGCCCAGCACGAGCGTCGGCGCCAGTAAGACGAAGCAGAAGATCAACCGGCCGAAAACTCTCATTCCTGATTCCCCCGTATCTGATGAATGCCCGGCGTCATCGGCCCGCCAGGGCGATCCGCAATACCTGATCATCGCCGTCGCGCAAGGCTGCACGGCCGTCGCGATTGCCGGTGCCGACGTAGATCGCACCGTCGGGGCCGACCGCCATACCCCGCAGCCGCCCGTGCACGGCACCGTTGGGTTCGCCGTTGTTGAACCAGCGTTCGATCGACGTCGGTCGGTTCGGGCTGGCTGTATCTTCGAATCGAATGCGCAGAATCGCCTGTGCCGCGAGCGAACTCAGCAGCAGGTCGCCGCGCAGTCCCGGTATCGCGTCCGCGTCGTAGAACATCAGATCGCCCGGCGGCACCGACTGCGGCGCGAATGCCAGCAGCGGATCGGTGAACTGCGGCATGCCCGGTGCGCCGACGACGATTGGCCAGCCGTAGTTCGCACCTTTCTCAATCACGTTCAGCTCGTCGCGGGCGCGGATAAACTGCTCGGGCCATTCGGTGCTCGGACCGTTGTCCGCGGCAAACAACGCACCGTCTGCAGGCCGGAACGCGAGCCCATGCGAGCTGCGCACGCCGAACGCCCAGACCGGGCTGCCGGGAAACGGGTTATCGGTTGGTATCGCGCCGTCGCTGGCGATTCTCAGAATCTTACCGCCGAGATCGCGCGTGTTCTGGGCCCGCATCGCCTCGAAGGTATCGCCGGTCGTCACGTACAGCATACCGTCCGGACCGAATCGCAGCCGCCCGCCATTGTGAATACGGCCGGACGGTATGTCGTCCAGCAGAATCTGCTCACTCCCGCCCCGACCGCTGACCTCGCGGAACCGGCTCACCCGATTGACGAGCACGCCGTCCTTGTCGGTCGTGTAGTAGGCATAAACCCAGGGCTGCTCAGCGAACGCCGGGTCGAGCGTCAACCCGAGCAGGCCGTCCTCGAACCGCGCCGCGAAGCCAGGTATGACGAGCCAGGGTTCCTGATCCAGCACACCGCCGGAATCGACGACGCGAATACGCCCGGGCCGCTCTGCGATAAACAGTCGACCGTCAGGTGCGAATGCCAGCGACCAGACGATCTCGAGTCCGGTCGCATAAGAAGTCACTTCGATACCGGGAGGATGCTGTACGAAAGTCTCCGTGACGCCCGGCAACTCACCACGAATCGGTAAAGGCACGCCTGACGCCTGCGCGAACACGGCGCCTGTACAAACAACACTCGTCAGCGCGACCGCGGAAACCAGCCTCGCGCGCACTCGCTAATCCCTGAGCCCGTAGACATACAGACCATTACCCATCGCAGCGGCGATGAACTGCTGACCATCAATCTCGAAAGACATCGGTCCGTTATTACCCTGACCACCCAGGCGCTGCTGCCACAGCATCTCCCCGTCACGCGCATCGAGTGCAAACAAGTAGCCTTCGCGATTTCCGGTAAACAGTAAATTAGTTGCAGTCGTCAGGATGCCGCTGTGGCCGATGTCGGTCATCGCGAAGCGCCACACCTGCTCGCCGGTGCGCGCATCCAGGGCAAGAATCGCGCCGCTGCCCACGGCTTCTGTCCAGTTGTTGATCGGCTGACGTCCGAAGCCCGGCAGATTGGCCGCGCCGGGCACCGGGCCGGCGAGCTGCCCGCCGCCGAAGATCCGCCCTGCCACATATTCCACTTCCTGAGGGCGGAAGATTGTGCCGTAGTTCTCCCAGGCCGTCAGATAGAACAGTTCCGTCTCCGGACTGTAAGAAGGTGAGTACCAGTTCGTACCGCCCTGCACCCCGGGATAGGTGACCGCTTCGGGACCCTGCGGGGTCTCGATCGGCCGTCCCGCCTCGTCGAGCCCGCTCGCCCAGTTGACGCGGACGAACTGATTGCCGCGGATGAACTCGCCGTTGGTCCGATCCAGCACATAAAAGAAACCGTTGCGATTCGCCCAGAGCATGAGTTTGCCGCTCGATATCGCATCGGTCTCGAGGTCGACGAGCACCGGAATCTGCACCGAGTCGTAGTCATAGTCGTCGTTTGGCGTGAACTGGAAGTGCCAGACGAGTTCACCAGTATCCGCGTTCAATGCGACGACACTGTCGGAATACAGGTTGTCGCCGGGGCGCTGCTCAGGATTCCAGTCGGGACCCGGATTGCCAATGCCCCAATAGGTCAGGTTCAGTTCCGGATCATACGAGCCCGTCAGCCAGACCGATGCACCACCGTGCATCCAGGCATCGCTGCCGCCTTCCCAGGTCTCATGGCCGGGCTCGCCAGGTCCGGGAATCGTGTAGAACTTCCAGACCTCCTCGCCTGATGCGACGTCGTAGGCTGCGATGAATCCGCGAATGCCATACTCGCCGCCGGCCACGCCCACGACGACCTTGTCATCGATCGCCAGCGGCGCAAGCGTCATCGCGTAACCCAGTCCCGGATCCGCGACATTGCTCTGCCAGAGGATCTCACCGGTGGTTGCATCGAGCGCGATCAGCTCCGCGTCGATCGTTGCCATGAACAGCGTGTTACCGAACACTGCCAGGCCACGATTGACACGCCCGCAACAAGGCCGGGCTTCGGTTGCCGGATCGTACTGGTAACGCCAGAACGAACGCCCGGTCGAGGCATCGAGTGCCAGCACCGTATTCGGGGCCTCAGTCAGGTACATGATCCCGTCGACGACGAGCGGCGTCGCCTCGAAAGCTTCGAGCGACT
>JASFSB010000287.1:0-4050 GCA_050114615.1 Gammaproteobacteria bacterium | reverse complement strand
CATTGAAATCGAAACGGTTGACCTTCATCGTCGCGGCGAATTCCGCTGACGTATCGCCGGCGTCGAATGTGAAGTTCATGGTCGCTGGCTTACTGGTGCCCTTGAGCGTCAGCGTGCCCGCAGCAACATAGCCGCCTTCTCCGTCCGCGCTGATCGACGTGGACTCGAAAGTTGCTTCCGGGTAGTTGCTGCTGTCGAACCAGTCGCCGTCCGTCAGTGTCGAGTCGCGGTCGTAATCGCGTGTGTTGACTGAGTCGGTCTGCACGGTGCCGACGATGCTCCCGCCTTCGACGTTAGCCGGGTCGATATTGATATTGGCCGTGAAGGTGTTGAATCTGCCGGAGTACTTCGTTCCCTGCTGTGAGAAGGAAAACCCGACTTTGCTCGCCGCGCCGAGCTGCCATTCGCTTGCGCCTGCTGCGAGTGTCGTTGCGACACCAGCCACGGCAAGAGTCAGCGATGCGATGATTTGCGTCTGCTTCATATGATTTCTTACCCAGTGTTCGATACGGACATTGTATCGGCGCAGGCACGCAACGCAATCGGGATATTCACGCGTCGTTCAGCGCGTGTCGCTCGGTTCGATCGTGGTAGTCGTTCTACCCCGCTTACCGGACGACAGCGTGCAGTCAGTGCGACAACTGACCGGAGAGTCTGGCGCGATCGTGCGGTTGGGAAAAGTCCACGATCGGACCGAGCGGCACGATGCCGAGCGGATTTCGCAGCTCACTCAGCGAGTGATAGCCGGCTTTGTAGATATCCGGGAAAACGGTGTCGGCAATGCCGGGCGTTTGATAAAGATCGCGAGTGTACGGCCAGAGATTCGGGTAATCCTGCAGACGGCGGATATTGCACTTGAACGCGTAATGATAGCCGACATCGAATCGCACGAGCGTCGGGAACAGCCGCCAGTCGGCCTCCGTGGGCCGGTCGCCGCACAGAAACCTGCGGTCGGCGAGCCGTTCGTCCAGGCTGTCGAGGGTTTCGAAGACCTGCCGGCAGCCCTCCTCATAGGCTTCCTGAGTTTTGGCAAATCCAGCGCGGTAAACACCGTTGTTGAGCTTCTCGTAAATGAGCTCATTCAGTGCATCGATTTCGTCCCGGATTTCCTCAGGATAGAAATCCAGGTCGTTGGCGCCGACGGCATCGAAAGCGCTGTTGAACATTCGAACGATCTCGCTCGATTCATTGTTGACCGCGCGGCCCGTGTGCGTGTCGTAAAGCAGCGGTACCGTCACGCGGCCCGTATAGCCGCGATGTGCCTCGGCATACACTTCCCAGAGTGCGTCTTTGTCGAGACAGTTGTCGCGATACTCCGGCATGCTGCGGTCGAATACCCAGCCCTGGTCACTGCGTTTCGGTGCCGCGACGGAAAGTCCGATGATGTGGTCGAGTCCCTTGAGCCGGCGCAGGAGCACGGTGCGGTGAGCCCATGGGCAGTTCCAGGCGACGAACAGGTGATATCGATCCGCCGCGGCGGTGAAGCCGGGTTCGCCGCTGGGGCCGGCACTGCCGTCTGCAGTAACCCAATGACGAATCGACGATGGGTCGCGCCGGAAGCGGCCGTTGTCGAAATGCAGCTGCGCCGCTTCTTCGTCGGTCGTCCAGCGACCATCGATCATGATTCCCACGGGAACAGCCGTGTTAAGCCGTGGGAGCCGTATTCAGTTCGGCAATCAACTGATCAGTTGCGTGACATGAACAGCCGCAGAACGTACCAGAACATCATCGCGATGCTTGCGAACAGCTGTAAAGCGGCTGCGACGTGCTGGTCCTCGGAATAGTGGTGCAGGATGTTTGACGTGTCGTAGAGCACGGCCGCGCCGGCAAAACCGATCATCGCGACCGAGAACCAGGTACCCAGCTCGAAGCCGAACAGCAAGCCGCCGAGTATCGCGACGAGCGCGAGCAGGCCGCCCCAGATCAGCATGCCCCGGAGAAAGGAAAAATCCTTCTTCGTGACGAACACGACTGCAGTCAGCGCAGCCACTCCCATCAGCGTCACGGTCGCGGCACTTTCGATAACGCCGACGCCACCGTAGTTGATCGCCATCGCGAGCATGGGAACGAATATGATCGACCACGCGACCACTGAGGCTCCCAGGGCAGCGTACTGCAGCGCCGGAGACCGCACCGTGTGAGCGATGTGGGTGGCACCCCAGCCGATCAGCATGAAAGCGCCGAGAATGAGCATCCAGCTGACGCCGGCCATCATCTGCAGAATTCGATCCGCATAGCCGCTGCTGATCAGCCAGCTTTCGATGCCGACGAAGGCCAAAATGGCCAGCGCGACATGGCCGTATACGCGCCAGATAAACGCTGAGCGGGTCTCAGCGTCGGCGGCGGCGACGGGCCGTCCGTTTACGAGGATTTGCTGCATCTCAGTCTCCATGCGGTGTCTTCGGTTTTGAACAGTGTAGCACTGCGGAGTTCCGTTGCCGCGGGCGCCGTCGCAGCCTGTCAGACAGTTAATTCGCCGAACCGAGCAGTGTTCGGCGCGTTTTTTTTCAATGATGCCAACGGGTTCAAAGCGCGCGCGTTCATCTGCGCAATAAAATCAGAGCGATTTTCGCTGACAGGGAATAGCCTGATGCCTGGGATGTCCGTTTTTCGGCAGCAAGTCCGCGGATCGACGCGGGCACTGGCGGCTGTCATGTTCATTTGTGCCGGCACGGCTGCGGCAGAGGAGCTGCATCGCGAGGCGCTGAACGGGTCCGTCTATGGCGTACTCGGGTCCGTCGCCAACGTATCGTTCTCTGCGGGCAGCGACGGTGTCTTCATCGTCGATAGTGGCGGTCGCCGCGGCGCTCGCACGGTCCTGGATCTGGTTGGCGAGGTGAGCGCAGGCCCCGTTCGTTATCTGATCAACACACACGCCCATCCGGCGCATACCGGTGGCAACGCCCGAATCGCGGCTGCCGGCGCTGTGGTCGTTGCGCATGAAGAAGTGCGCAACGTGTTGTCCGAAAACGGCGCAGACGAAAGTGCGCTGCCGGCGTTTACTTTGTCCGGGGCCGGCAGTATCAGTTTCGAATTCAACGATGAGACGATCCGGGTCTTTCATGTACCGCCGGCGCATTCGCCCGGTAACGTCATTGTCCACTACACCGGCGCGAACGTGATCCACATGGGCGAGCTGTTCAGCCCCATTCGATATCCGACGCTCGCAGGTGGGACGGTCGGTGCGTTCATTCGTGCGCTCGACGAAGCCGTGAAGGCGTCCGACGTCGAAACCATCGTCGTTCCGGCGCAGGGTCCGGTTTCCGACCGTGAAGGTCTGATTGCGTATCGCGAAATGCTCATCGCCGTGCGTGAACGCGTGATCCAGGCGCTCGATCAGGGACAGACGCTCGAACAATTCACCGCGATGCGACCGACGCGCGAATTCGATCCGCAGTATGGCGATCCTTCGGACCCCTTGTTTCTGCCGGTTATTTACGAAGAGCTTAATCTGCGCCGTCAGCCGGCGGGCGATTAGGCGCCCCGGGGCTTCCGGATTACTCCGGAAGCGCGAAGACGAACAGATTGTTGGCGGCGCCCAGGCTGAGCTCAGGCGTCAGCTGGCCCAGACCGAAGGTATTCAGCGATGGACCGGTACTGACCGCGACGTACTGTCTCCCGTCTACCGCAAACGTGGCGGGAAAGCCCGTCACGCCGGAGCCCAGGTTGACCTCCCAGAGAATTTCGCCATTGCGAATGTCGAACGCGCGAAATCGCCCATTGACATCGCCGCCGAACAGCAGCCCGCTGGCCGTGCTCATCAGTGACGTCGTGCCGGCACGTTGCTCGTACTTCCAAAGTGTTTCGCCCGTAACGGCCGAGATGGCCTGAATCGTGCCGACGTTGTCCGTCCCAGGTGCGATTTGTGAGCGCGTGCTGATCGCATATAAATCGTCGAGACTCGGCGTGTCCGATCGGGATGTCATCTCTGCACAGGTGTTTGCCAGCGAGTAGTACATCGCCTGCGTCTGCGGGCTGTAAGTGCCTGCGTGCCAGTTCTTGCCGCCCAGCGAAGTCGGGCAGATCAGGCGAGTCTGGCCCGCTGCGGTA
>JASFSB010000286.1:0-4053 GCA_050114615.1 Gammaproteobacteria bacterium | reverse complement strand
CGTGACGACGATCGCGATTCCGCCCGGCATCCAGCCGATGACGGCGTTGAACAGCCGCAACAGGCGCCGGCTCGCGCCGCCTTCGGCGAGCAGATAACCGGCCAGCGTGAACAGCGGGATGGCCGGGAGCATCGCAGACGTGCTCATCCGGTACGCCTCACCCGGTACGGCAGAGATCGGTGTACCTTCCACAGCGAACAGTATCAGCGCCGCGCCGCCGAGCGCGGCGAAAATCGGTGCCCCGAGCAGTACGGAGGCCGAGATCGTCAGCAGGACCGGTACGACGAGCGCCTGTACGATGGCATCCGGCAGCAGCGCCGCGATGAGCACAAGCAGCACGCCGGTGGCTGCCACCGCACGGCCGCGCCAGCTCTGAGCACTGTGCCATATCAGCCGCAGTGTGATGACGACGAACGCGACCGGCATCACTGCGGTGAAGATCCATACCGGAATTCCCCATGCCGCGCGGTCTCCGAACGACCGGTCGATCAGGACGAGCTGCGCGCTCGCGATACAAAGCCCGGCAGTAATCGCAACGGCGAGCAACCCCATGGCGACGTTGACTGTGCTGCGCCAGGTCGAGGGAAGGAATTCCGTCGTCGACAGCGCAAGCAGGCGATCCGAGCGCGCTGCGAGCATTGCGCCGAGGAACGAAATCCACATGGTCAGGTGCTGGACGACGACGATCGAGCCCGGCAGTCCACTGCCAAGCCATTCCCGAGCGATGACGTGCACGAGCGGCAATGCGCTCATGACGGCCAGGACGGCGATGCAGGCGCTGTTCTCCAGGCAGTGAGCGAGCCGGAGCAAGCCAGGTTCGCGCTCGAGCGTTGCCATCGATGCCTGCCGCGAGGCCGCTTCAGCGTGTGCTGCGGTGGCCGTGTAGCGCGATGATTCGTTCGAACAGCTCCGGATGCTCGCGGCTGCAGGCGAGCTCAGGGTAAACCGACTGAGCGAGCGCCTGCCATTCGGCCACCTCGGCAGACGTCAGCTCGACGAGGTTCAGGCCCCGGGCAGCCATCTCCTCGATGGCCTGCTGTTCGGCAGTATGTGTTTGCGTACGGAGCTCGCTGATCGCGTTCGTGACCGCGTCGAGAAAAGCCGCATGCTGTGCAGCCGGCAGACGCTCCCAGACAGACAGGTTGATCACGACCGCGGAGTTCAGCGGCGCGAACTGCAGGTCTGTCATATAACTGGCAGACTGATAGCTGCGATCCGCCAGCGCGAACAGCGGCGGCACGTCGATCGCATCGATCAGTCCGGTCTGCAGTCCGGTCAGCATGTCCGGCACAGGCAGCGCGACGACTCGAAATCCGAACTGATTCAACAGCGCCTCGTGTTCGGGCGCGCCGGTCGAAGTCCACAGCCTCTGGCGTCGGAGATCGCCCGGCACGCGGACCGGCTCTTTGGCGAAGAAGTGTACCCAGCCGGCTTCTGCCCAGCCGAGCACTTTGTATCCGCGGCGTTCGAGCACGGCCTCGATTTCCGGTGCAACCGCCTGGCGCACGCGCGCGAGCTCATCGTAGGAATCGAACAGCATCGGCAGGGAAAGACACGAGACGATCTCATCGATGAGCGGCAGGCCGGCACTGGAAATCGCGAGCGCATCGAGTCCTCGCCGCTGCATCTTGCGCACCATCTCGTCCTCGCCGCCCAGGACGCCGCCAGCGTAGATTCGCAGCTCGACCTGACCACCCGATATGTCGCGCCATGCCTGACTGATTCGCAGTAATGCGTCGTGCCAGACCGATTGCTCGGGGGCAACCGTTCCGAGCTTGACGATGGTCTGTGCGTGGGCGGGCACCAGTATGACGCTGATTGCGACAGCACAGGCGCACGCCCGAATCCTTTGCCATGTTCGACGAGACATATACAGCTCCGAGCTCGCGGACTATTCGAGGAACAACATATCGAGTTCCCCAAGTAACCACGTTGCGCGTCGTTGTGCAACGGTATTGACCAAAGTCAGCTCGGGCCAGGCACCGACGGGCACCGCCAACGCCTGCTCGAGCAAAGTGACGAACGCCTGCCGATTCTGGTTCGGTATGGCGGTGGCCTCGGCATACGCGACGTACAGGCTCGCACGGCTACCCGCTGACAGCTCCAGCGCTCGGTCGAAGTGTGCGTCGAGCGCGTCGCGATCGATGCCCGTCAGCGATGCGGCACTGATCGCGAATTCGTGCAGCGCGCCTGCATCCCAGGAGGCATCGAGTTCGAGCGCGCGCTCGAGCAGTGCCGCGACTTCGCCCGAGCGTGCGAGCAGCGCCGGATCGTTACGCGCGGAGGAAATCGCCAGGCCGAGCGAAACGGCGTTCCAGTAGAGCATCTCGAGCGTTCGGCTCGATGCGGACTCGATGCTTTGCACTGCGTCGGTCGGCGAATCGAACAATTGCGTGGGCAGATCCGGGTGCTCAGTCGCCAGGGCGCGCAATGCATAGTCGTGGGCGCGGAGAAAGAGATTGCGGGCCCTGCCACGCAGCTCGCGTGCCGCATCGATATCGCGTCGGCTGACGCGCTCGGCTTCACTGGATATGTTCGCATAAGCGTAAAATACGTAGCCGCTTGCGGCAGCAAGCAACAGGTCGGCATTTTCCGGCTGCTCGAGTAGCAACGTATCTAACAGTTTGAGGCTGAATGGCAGGGCTTCGGCGACCAGCTGGGGATCGTTGTCGCGCTCGAATACGGAGTTTCCCCCTGCAAGAATGCCGCTCAGGGAATTGATGGCGAGACGCTCGATGGAGCAGCCCGCAAGGACGGTCGTTGCAATGATCAGGTTCGCCGCCTCGAGGCAGCGGATCGGCTTATGCATCGATCTCAGTGTACCGGAGCGAGCTAATCCTTCTTCTGTGAGTCGTAAAGTGGTTTGAGCAGGTCCATAGGCAACGGAAATACTATCGTATGCGTGTTTCGTTCGCTCGCAATCTCCGTAAGCGTCTGCAGGAAGCGCAGCTGCAGCGCCTGGGGTTGTGAGCCAAGCACGGCCGCGGCCTCCGCCAGGCGTTTGGATGCCTGAAATTCGCCTTCGGAATGGATCACTTTCGCGCGGCGGGAACGCTCAGCTTCGGCCTGCGCTGCGATGGCGCGCACCATGCTCTCGTCGAGATCGATGTGCTTGATCTCGACGTTTGTGACTTTGATTCCCCAGGCTTCCGTCGACTGGTCGAGTATGGCCTGAATATCGGCATTGAGTTTCTCGCGTTCGGCGAGCATATCGTCGAGTTCGTGTTGGCCGAGAACCGAGCGCAGCGTGGTTTGCGCGAGCTGGCTCGTAGCCACGACGCGATCTTCGATCTGAATGATCGCGCGTTCCGGGTCTACGACTCGGAAGTAAATGACGGCACTGACCTTTACGGAAACGTTGTCGCGTGAAATAACGTCCTGTGTCGGTACGTCCATGACGATTGTGCGTAAATCGACGAGGACCATGCGTTGTACGAACGGAATCAAAATGATCAGTCCGGGCCCCTTGACTGTCTGGAAGCGGCCCAGCAGAAAAATGACCCCGCGTTCGTATTCGCGAAGAATCTTGAATACGTTGAATGCGATAAACCCGAGTACCGCAACGACGATGGCAATGAAATAGAGATCGATCATGATGTTCCCTCTGTGTTGTTCGATTCGTTGTGTGGTTCGACCTCGAGTGACAATCCATCGATCCTCGTGATTCTGAGGCTCTCGCCTTTGCGGACCGGCTTCGCCGTGCGAGCACGCCAGCGTTCACCGTGCACGAAGACCTGGCCTTCCCGGTCGAAGTCGGCGAGCGCGATTGCCGACAGGCCCATCATTTCCTCGATGCCGCTGACGACGGGACGCCGCCGTGCCCGCATTGCAAACCACACGATCCCGAGCAGGCCGGCACCGGCGAGTGCCGAAATCGACGCGATCAGCCCGGTCGGCCGTTCGAAACCCGGTACGTCGGCATCGATCAGAATCAGGGATCCGAATACGAATGCGGCGATGCCACCGAGTCCGAGCGCGCCGAAACTCGGTACGAAGAACTCGGCAATCATCAATATGATTCCCAGGATGATCAGTGCGAGTCCGGCATAATTG
>JASFSB010000285.1:0-4061 GCA_050114615.1 Gammaproteobacteria bacterium | reverse complement strand
CGCCGATCTGCGGCTTGTCGCCGAATGCTTCCTCGCGCTCTTCGGATATCGGCAATTCGAGCAATTCGCCGTCTTCGAACGTCACGCCGGGGATTGCCGCCGCGAAGCGACGTCTCGTAGCCGCCCAGTTGGCGCGCACGGTCTCTTCGGGTCCATAGAACTTCAATGATGCGGCGAACGCCGGGCGGCCGGAAGCGCGAACGAATTCCTCGCAGCGATCGGCTGACGGCCAGCCGTCTCCCATCAATTCGAGCACCTGGGGCGAGGCGCCGATTAAACCAGTGCCTGTGGCAGGACTGCTGTAGATTGGCATCCCGCACAGGAATGAGTCTTCCAGGTAGCTGATCTGACGGACCATTTCGGCGAAGTCACGGTAGCGTGGCACCATGACCGTGCCGGTCATGTACGTCTCCGGCAGTGGCATCAGCCAGACGCCCATCTTCGTGACGATGCCGAAGTTCGACTGCGCGAACAGTCCGTCGATGGTCGGGCCGGCCCCATAGCGGTAGTCCTGCCAGGTATCGGAATTCGGGAGCGCGCCCATGCCGGTGCGAATGAGCTCACCTTCGGCCGTCACGATTTCCAGACCACAGTGCGAACCGAAATGGTCGCGGTAGGGTCCCATCGTGTAGCCGACGCCGTGATCGAGGCTGTTGCCCATCGGGCTGCCCCAGCCAGGATCGGGCACGTCGAGCATGACCTTGAGGTTGTTTCGCCTGATGTGCTGATAGAGGTCGAAATAGGAGACGCCCGGCTCGACCAGCGCGAAGTTCCGCTCATCGTCGACCTCGAGAATGCGATTCATGCGCTTGAGATCGACAACGACGCTGCCACTGAGTGTCGGCGACGATCCCCCGTAGGTCAGATTGCGCCCGGTCGATATCGGATAAATCGGAATACCGTGCCGATTCGCAATTCGCACGACTTGCTGAACTTCCTCGACGTTTGCCGGGGCAACGGCGGCCGAGGCGATACGCTCCTCTTCTTCACCCCAATAGATCGAATACGAATCCCGATACAACGCGACGTCCTCGTCCGAGTGGAACACCCAGTCGGTACCGACCACGGATTCGAATTCACGCAGGATTGCGGAGAACTGAGAGTCAGAGACGCCGGGAGGTAATGCCATATGCTTGTCCTCAGGTTATGCGATCGCCCAGGTGACGAGTGCAGTCGTATTGGCCGGTGCCATCGGCCCGAAGCGCTTTTGCGCTTCTGCATTTCGCGCCTGGTGAGAATCGTGCTGCATCACGAGAAGCGCGCTCAGGCGACCGAAATTCCCGGCAGTGTCCAATTGTTGCAGAGCTCGTTTGACCGAAGTCGGGCCCGAGACCTCGTGTCGAACGACGCCATCGCTGTCGATCGTATGATCGATGCGCGTGACGACTCTCATGCCGACATCGCGTGCGAGCTCTTCGAGGCAGAACAACGCCGAACGTTCGGTCAGCCCCGCAAACGGCACCCGGGTCTGGCGCAACTGATCTCGCAGGTCGCCGTACCACAGGGATGCGATATCGCCGCCGATCGCGCTCGTCCGCAGGCCTCGGGCAGCCAGCGCGTTGCCGAATATCCGGCTTTCAGTAAACCGTTCATCGAAGATGCCGCGGGAGAGGATTGTCGGTTGGGTGGCCTTGAGTGCGCCCAGTGCCTTGTCCCAGTTGACGAACAGCGCGCCGCTCAGCGCGGCCGGTCCCAACTGGAGAAATCGTCTGCGTCCGATCATCGAATCACCTCTGCTGCAGCCAGATGCGCTCTGCCCCGTTCCCCGATTGTCGTCCCTCGGGGGCGGCGCTGCAACCACGCGTCTCGTATGCGCCGGCGCCGGGTAACTGATGTGCGCTGCAGAATCTCAGATGCGTGCAGGCCTTAAATCCCCGGCCGGCCAGGACTGCTTTCGCACACCCGTATTAGCCGTTTTTATGCAGAGATTACCGGCACTTATACATGGCCGCGTTCGTTCCTGGCTTGCGGCTTCGCATGGTATTCTCATCGAGTCATTGATCAACAAGTCCGGGCATGGGGGGCATGATGGCGCGGATCGCGTTAGTCAGTCTTGGTACGGTTGCAATCGGTCAGCTCGTCGTGGGTGTCCCGCTCGCCCAGGATCTTGTCACTGTCCCGCCGCCGCGCGAATTTAGAACGTCGAGCGAACATTACGAGTATCTGCTGGAACGCGCCGGAGGCGGAACCCGGCATACGATGCAGACGATTCCGCAATGGTCCGGATTGTGGGATCGCGGCGGGAATACCGTCGGCGAAGTGTTTCGCGATGAAGACGGCCATGTGCGCGAAGGCGTTTTGACGCCTGCCTACGAAGCGCAGCACAAGGAAAGACGCCGAGAGATCGAAGAGACCGGGCGACAGCAATATGATCGTTTGACGCATTGTGAACCGCCTGGCTATCCCCGTAACTTACGTGAACCTTACACACGCGAATTCGTGAATCTGCCGGAGCAGTCCTGGCAGCTCAATGACTTCATGAATGAGACGCGCCGGATTTACATTGGCAGGGAGCACGTCAACCATTTCGGCACACATTCCTGGCTGGGTGACACTATCGGCTTTTGGGATGGCGATAAATTGATCACCCACACCGTCGATGTTTTGCCGGTCGACTACTTTCGCAGCGAGCCATTGACGAGCAATCAGTTCGAGTCGGTTGAGGTCTGGGAAATGAAGACGCTCGATGACGGCACGCAAAGGCTGGAAGTGCAGGCGACGTTTTACGATCCGCTCTCACTGGCCAGGCCGATCAATGTGGTCTATGCGTATGTGCCAGCCAAAGAGTTGATGGCAATCGACATGCGTATTCGTCATTGGGAGTGCGAGCTCAGCAGTAATTCGTACCTGACCGAAGACGGGTCGACCAATTTCTTCTTACCGGGTGAACCCGGATTCAAGGATCCGCGCGGTGCGAGTCTGTTTCCCGATTTGCCGGGGCAGTCGCGCGATCCGGAATTTAATACGACATTTGCGGATTAGCCACTGAGCATCGGTGAGGTTTCGAACTATGAAAAAATTCAGGCTGCAAGTGACGACGCTGCCGGGCGCGCTGCTGATTTCGCTGTTCGGTGTGAGCTTGTCCGATGCTCATCATTCCTTTGCGCAATTCGACCAGGATACGCAGAACATCATTTCGGGCGAAGTCGTGCGCTGGGCCTTCAATAATCCGCACGTGTGGCTGTACATGAACGTTCGTAACGACGACGGCACCGAGACACTGTGGGGCTTCGAAGGCTCCGGTCCGGTCAACCTGCTCCGACGAAATATCAATGGGCGAACCTTTCAGCCCGGTGACTCGATCACACTGATGCATTGCCCGCTGCGCGATGGCCGCCCTGGCGGGCATATCGGCTGGGCGCAGCTCGCCGACGGCACGTTTATCGATGTCAGCGATGGAGGTTGCGACGGTGACGAGGAAACGCGGGAAAGATGGAAAAACTGGCTGGCCGATGGCGTCCGGTCCAGCACGGAAGTGAGCAATTAGTGTGACTGCATTTGCCATCGCTTTTTTCTCCGACGAATTACACACTGAGCCGTCAGATCCCGGCTGAGCTATCGCCGTCAATCGCGTCATTCACGAGCAGCGTGATACATAATCGCGCGACGCTCGTATGTTTTATCCGGGTGCGTGCTCATTTCCCCGACTTCCGTCACCGCAATCGACTCTCCAAAGCAGTATAAGAGTTCGCTATAAACGCGAATTGACTGTGCAGGCTTCGACGCCTGCACCAGCGAGCGCCGCTGCACAAAAACAACAAGAACGCGCAATGAAAACGATCAAGACGAAAGTCGCCATCATCGGCGCCGGTCCCTCCGGCCTGTTACTCGGCCAGTTGCTCGCGAAGCAGGGCATCGACAACATCATCCTCGAACGTCGTACAGGTGAGTATGTGCTCGGGCGCATTCGTGCCGGCATCCTGGAGCACGGTTTTGCAGATCTGTGTCGCGAAGCGGGCGTCGCTGATCGAATGGCTTGCGAGGGCGAGATACACGAAGGTTTCGGCATCGCGGTGAACGACGATCTCTATCGCGTCGACCTGAAGAAGCACTCCGGTGGC
>JASFSB010000284.1:0-4066 GCA_050114615.1 Gammaproteobacteria bacterium | reverse complement strand
CGTCGCATCGATTTACGGATTCAGCCGCGACCTCGAACAGGAAGCGGACGATCGCGCCGTGATGCTGCTGCTCGACAGTCCCTATGACCCGACTGCGATGGCGGAGGTGCTGGCGATCCTGCGGCGCGATTACGAAGGCCTGAATCCACGTGTGCCGACGATGTGGAGCACGCACCCGGAGCTCGATGAGCGCATCAGGCTCGCATACGCACGCGCTGCCCTGTTGCCGGGCCGCGAACGTGAATCCGACGCGTTTGCGCTCGCCGTTCGACGCCTGCGGGCAATCACCATCGAAGACTATGCGCAGGACGACTATCCGCACACCGCCGTCGCGCTCGCGCAATCCTTCGTCGAGCGATATCCGCAGGACGCGCAGGCCCGAACGCTGCTCGGCGACGCCTGGCAGTCCATGGGCGCACAGCCACAGATCGACCCGCAGGAGTGGACGGACCGGGACAAGCGCCGCAATCTGCGCGCCCGCACCCGACGCACCCGCGAACAGCGGCTCGAGCGGGCGCTCGAAACGGAAGACGGCCAGGCCGCCTATACCGCCAATCTGGCGCAGGCGGAAGCTGCCTATGACGAGGCACTGGCGCTCGACGGCAATTATGCGCCCGCATACCGCGGTCTCGGCGAAGTTTACGAAAAGCAGACCAACGACAAGGCAGCCGCGGAAGCTTACCTTCAATACGTTCGAGCTGCTCCGGATGCACCGGATCGCAGCATCGTCATCGATCGCCTGCGGGCGCTGACGCCGCGACTGAAGGACCCGCAGCCACCGCAATCGTCGGAGGAACAACCATGATTCGACTCATCTGCACTCTGTCAGCGGCCGTCGTGCTGGCAACGCTGGCGCCGGAGCCCGGCGCCGCCCGGGTCGTCGGAGAGACGCCCGAATTCGAGGATGGAAGCAAGCGCCCGGTCTCGATCGCGTTACTGCCGCCGCAGGCCTCCGTTGCGACTCAGCGGCTGGTCACGGCAGAGGCCCAGGTCGATGAGAGTCTCGAATTCGCAATCATATATACGGCGCAGATTGCGGCGCTGCTCGAAGAACAGGGTTACCTGGTGGAGATCATCGACGCCGATCGCGTGAACGCCGACCCGCGCCTGCAGGAGTACGTCGTCGATGCAAATCGCCGTTACGACGAACTCCTGCAGCAGGTCCGGCCACGACGCATCAAAAAGCGCCTGTATAACGCCGGCGATGAAGCCCGTGCGCTGGCGAATCATCTGAACGTCGATGCGCTCGGGTTTCCTCGGCTAACCGTCGTCGGCGCAACCGGAGGTAAAATTGCGATGAGCGTGCTGCTCGGTGGCTCGATGGGCGGCTCGTTCGGAACGCTGAGCCTCGTCGACGGCCATTCCGGCGACCTCGAAGCGCATCTGGTGGGCCCCGGCGGCAACAGCGCCCGGAAATTCGACGAGGACCCGGACGGGATGATCGGACGCATTACGGACAACCTCGTCAAGGGTCTGCCGAACGCCGATCCGAGTGCGCGTGTCGAACCGGAAACAGACGACGAGGACGTCCTTGCGGAAATCGAGTCGCTGCTGAACGAGTAAGCCGCAGCGTTGCCCGACGCGACGCAGTCGTGCCTCGCAGGGCGCGAAATCACGTATAATCAGCATGTTGCGGGCGCCGTCCGCCAGGAAGTACCGATGCATGCAGGGTAAGTCTTTCATTACAGCGACGACTGCGATCATCGCCGCGGCTGCGGTGGGATCCGCCGTGCTGTACTACCGCGGCCTGCAGCAGCCTCGCCAGCGCTGGGCGATGCTCGACACCTACTGCACGGATTGCCATAACGACATCGACCGAGCCGGCGAGCTGACGTTCGAGGGACTGTCACCGGAGTCGATTCCCGAACATGCGGCGGCCTTCGAGCAGGTCGTCAGAAAGCTGCGCGGTCGGCTCATGCCGCCGCCCGGGCGTCCGCAGCCCGAGCAGACAGAGCTCGACGAGCTGGTCGCCTGGATCGAGGACACGATCGATGAGAGCCCGGATGAATCCGCCGGGTTCGTCCGCGCGCAGCGCCTGACGCGTGACGAGTATGCGCATGCCGTGGAGGGCCTGCTCGGCGTCAGTATCGACGCGGCCGAGTACCTGCCGACCGAAATCGAAGTCGACGGCTTCACGAATATCGCATCGGCGTTGAGCGTCTCACCGACCTTCATCGAGCAATACGTCAATGTGGCGAGCACCGTGGCTCACCTCGCCGTCGGGGAACCGCAGCCGAAGGTATCGACCGCGTATTTTCCGCCGCCGGCCACGGATCAGCGCGCCTATATCCGCGGTATGCCGCTCGGCACCCGCGGTGGCATACGCTTTGAGCACAATTTTCCGGCGGATGGCGAATACCGCCTGACTGTCACGAATATCGGTTCGGGGCTTTACCCGCGGGCGCTCGAGACACCGCACACGCTCGTCGTGCTCGTCGATCGTCATGAGCAGTTTCGCGTGAGCATCGGCGGAGCCGAGGACCTCGCGCTGGTCAACCGCGGTGGTGCGCCGGCGCGGGCAGAACTGATGGCGCGCCTCGCCGGCATCCCGATTCAGGTGACGGCCGGACCGCACGAGGTCGTCATCACCTTCATCGAGCGTGCCCGCGCTGCCAGCGACGAACACATCTCCGGTTATGCGCCCTCACGCAGCTTCAGCTACCGGGGCGCTCCGCGCGTACCATCGATCGCCGGCGGTATCGACATGATCGGCCCGTTTGCCTCGCCGGGCGTTTCGCGGACGCGCAGCCGGGAGCTGCTGTTTGTCTGCGCACCGGAAGTGCCGGAGCGCGAGCGGGCCTGTGCGGAGCAGATCACGGCCAATCTCGCACGCCGCGCGTTCCGTCGTCCCGTCGACGACTCGGACCTCGAGCGCCTGATGCCGTTTTTCGAGCAGGGACGCGCGGCGTCCGGCACCTTCGACGGCGGTATCGAGCTGATGACGACCGCCGTGCTCGCCAGCCCCGACTTCCTGTACCGGACCGTCGCACCGCCGGCGGATGAGTCCGTGGACAGGCACGCGCTGTCGGATCTCGAGATCGCGTCGCGCCTGGCGTTTTTTCTCTGGAGTCGGGGGCCCGACGAAGCGCTGCTGCAGCTCGCCGAGGCCGGCCGACTCTCCGAGCCGGGCGTGCTGCAGTCGCAGGTGCAGCGCATGCTGTCCGATGCGCGCGCCGAAGTGCTCGTGTCGGGATTCGCGATGCCCTGGCTCGATGTCGATGATCTTAAATCGGTCGAGCCGGACGTTCAGCTCTTCAGATTCGAGTTCACCGAAAGTCTGCGCAGCGATTTCTCGACGGAGATCGAAATGTTCATTCGCAGTGTGCTGCTCTCCGATGCGGACGTGCGCACGCTGCTGAGCGCAGACTACACGTATCTGAATGAGCGCCTCGCACGTCACTACGGCATTGACGGCATCGTCGGACCGCAGTTCCGCCGTGTCGAGCTCGAGAACGAGGTACGGCACGGACTGCTCGGCAAGGGCGCTGTGCTGCTCTCGACGTCTTACGGTGATCGCACCTCGCCCGTGCTGCGCGGCGCCTGGGTACTCGAAAAACTCATGGGCACGCCGCCTGCACCACCGCCGCCGGGCGTCGAGACCGACCTGACGACACCGGAGGGCGAACAGCCCAGGACGATACGCGCGCGCCTCGAGCAGCATCGCGAAAGCCCGTCATGCAACGGCTGTCACGGCGTCATCGATCCTTACGGACTCGCACTCGAAAACTTCAACGTGCTCGGCACCTGGCGAACGGTCGATCGACAGGCCGACGCCGCGATCGATGCGAGCACGCAGCTGCCCGGCGGCCGCTCGATCACAGGGCCGGTCGAGCTGCGCAATGCCCTGCTGAGTCGTTCGGATCAGTTTGTCCAGGCGCTGACCGAAAAACTGATGATGTACGCGCTCGGTCGGGAACTGGAACATTTCGACATGCCGGCGGTCCGGGCAATCGTCAGAGACGCGGCCGACAACGGGTACCGGTTTTCGGCTATCGTATCCGGTATCGTGAGCAGCGACGCCTTCCGCATGCAATCCGTACCGCATGAAGAATCGCCGTCGCTGCAG
>JASFSB010000283.1:0-4068 GCA_050114615.1 Gammaproteobacteria bacterium | reverse complement strand
TCCTGCTGCTGGCCGTCGCAGCGATTATTTCCGGGTTGCTCGGGGAATCAGCCGATGCGGCCGCGATCGTCCTGATACTCGTGCTGAATGCGGCCATCGGGGCGATTCAGGAGTATCGCGCGCAGCGCGCCGTCGCCGCGCTGCGGCGGATGTCCACACCTGAAGCGCGGGTCGTTCGCAACGGTCGCCCGATGAGAATCTCATCTGTCGACCTCGTGCCGGGCGATCTGGTCGAAATCCAGGCCGGCGATATCGTGCCCGCCGATCTGCGTGTCGTGTCGTGCCACGAATTATCGGTGGACGAATCCGCTTTGACCGGTGAGTCCCTGCCGGTGGAGAAGGACGGCTCAGTACTGGACAAGCACGATCTCCCGGTCGGTGACAGACGCAACATGCTGTTCAAGTCGACTGCAATCACGAAGGGTCACGGGCACGGGATCGTAGTCGCAACCGGGCTCGGGACTGAGATCGGCAGTATTGCGACGCTGCTGTCTACCGGCACGGATCCGCGAACACCGCTGCAGCAGCGCCTGGCACGATTCGGTCGGTGGCTCGCGCTCGGTGTCATCGGCATCTGCGCGCTTATCTTCATGATGGGGATTCTGATCGGCGAACCACCTGTCCTGATGTTCCTGACCGCCGTGAGCCTGGCGGTTGCGGCCGTTCCGGAAGCGCTGCCGGCGGTCGTGACAATCGCACTGGCGCTCGGAGCGCGGAATCTGAGTCGTCGGCGCAGCCTCGTGCGCAACCTGCCGGCAGTCGAAACGCTCGGTTCCGTAACGTACATTTGCAGCGACAAGACCGGTACGCTGACTGAGAACCGAATGCGCGTGACGGCGATTCACGCTGCCGCGCAGGACCATGCGGACCTCGATGGTTTCGGCGATGACCTGCGCACACGCCTGGGCGAAGCGATGGCTCTCTGCAACGAGATCACCGCGGGCGGTGATGCCGACCCGACGGAGCTCGCGCTTGCCGATGCCGCGGCTCGCGCCGGGTTCGAGAAGTCGGTCGTCAGTCGGCACCTGCCCGTCATTCAGGAGTTTGCGTTCGACTCCGACAGGAAAATGATGAGCACGATTCATCAACGCGAAGACGGTGCAATCGTGTTCGTAAAGGGAGCGCCTGAAGCACTGCTGAACCGCTGCGATACACAGCTCGAGCGCTCCGGGCAGCCGCGCACGCTCGATAAGGCCGCGCAAAGCGCGACCGCCGATCGATTTGCCCGGGACGGCTATCGAGTACTGGCATTCGCGGTCAGGGAACTCCCGTCGGCGCCTGCACAAATGTCTGTCGATGAAGCCGAATCGCAGCTCACCCTTCTCGGACTCGTCGCGCTCGAAGATCCGATTCGTTCGGAAGTGCCGGACGCGATCGCCGATTGCAGGCGCGCCGGCATCACTGCGGTGATGATCACAGGCGACCATCCGATTACGGCGCAGCGCATTGCCGCTTCCCTCAATCTCGATGACGGCCAGGCAATCGTGACAGGCCCAGAGCTTGTTTCGCTCAGTGACGAAGCGCTGCGCGAGCGTGTACGCGACGTGCGTGTCTATGCGCGAGTGGATCCGGCCCAGAAGATTCGCATCGTCGAGGCGTTGCATGCCAATGGCGAGCATGTCGCGATGACCGGCGACGGTGTTAACGACGCGCCGGCACTGAAGCAGGCGTCGATCGGTGTCGCCATGGGTCAGCGAGGAACGGATGTCGCACGCGAGGCCGCCGACATGGTTTTGCTGGACGACAACTTCGCGACCATTGTGTCCGCGATTCGCGAAGGCCGTCGTGTCTACGACAATATCAGGAAGTTCATCAAATATACGATGACGAGCAATACCGGCGAAATCTGGACGCTCGTGCTCGCGCTATTGATCGGATTGCCGGTTCCTTTGCTGCCGATACATATACTCTGGATCAATCTCGTCACCGACGGATTACCGGGTCTCGCATACTCGGCCGAGCCCGCCGAGAGCGACGTCATGCGCCGCCCGCCACGTACTCCGACCGAAGGCATCTTTGCGCGTGGGATGTGGCAACACATGCTGACGATCGGCCTGATGATCGGCGCACTGGCGATCGTGACGGCGGTGTGGGCCGATACGAGTGCCCTGCGACAATGGCAGACCATGGTCTTCACGACGCTCGTCATCGCGCAGTTGTCGCAGGCGCTCGCGCTGCGCTCAGAAAGTCAGACGCTGGCGTCCCTCGGAATTTTCTCGAATCCGTACATGATCGGCACCATCGCCGCAACGCTGATCGTGCAGCTGCTGGTAGTTTATCTGCCTGCCTTCAATCGGTTTCTGCACACGGAGCCGCTGCCACTGGCCGATCTTGCGCTATGCCTGGGACTGGGTCTCGTCGTCCTGCCGGTCATCGAGATTCACAAGCTCATCCGTCGCTCACGAGCGCCCGGGGCTACCGCTGTTCGCGATCCGTGAGCGCCTGTGCGAGTTCGAGCAGATCCGCAGCGCCGAGGGCAGGCATCGGGACCACATGCGCGGGCGCGCCATCGGTCATCGCCTGTATCGCAGCGGCAAGTTCCTCGCTGTTGCGGTCGCTGAGGTCGAGCTCGCCTTTATGGCATACGAGGCAGCCATCGACGACGCCGGCTTCGAGCGCCAGCGTCTGATTCACCATGAGGCCGCTCAGGGCCAGAAATATACCTGCTTTCGCCATGCTCCGTACTCCTTCTCAGCCCCCGACCGCGTCGCTTGTGAACCAGGTACTGTTCGTCAATGCCCCCAGTACGTGTCCGCGACTCAGCACCCCGATGAGTCTGCCGTCTTCGACCACCGGGAACAGACGATGCGCAGAACCGGCCATGCGCTGTGCCACATCCAGCAGGTTCTCGTTTGCGCCACAGGTCTCCACATTTCGCGTCATATACTCGGACACCGTGCCGCCGAACTCATCGAAATAGCCAGCATGCACAGCGACACTGATGCAGTCACGCTCTGAAACGATTCCCATCAGGAGGCCGTTCTCGTCTGCGACGACCGCTCCTCCGACGTTTCGCTCCGCGAGCAGATGAACGAGCTGCATGATTCCCATGCCCGGCGGGACAGTCACGACAGACGTACTCATGTAATCGCGGACTTTCACGGGCGTATCCCCGGAGGTATTGAAACCTCAACGCGATTCCCTGGCGCGCTGCAACGGCAGCCAGACCCGGCGTCCGCGCTGCAACGCGGTGCCGGACAACGCCCGCCCACCCGTTCCAATGCCACCATCAATACGATAAACAGCAACAGGATCGTCAGCGTAGCGAGATACAGTGCGATCATTGGCTTCCAAACTCGTCGTAAAAGACACTGTCGCGCTCGACCCCGAGCTCATCGAGCACATCGAGCACCGCTGCACTCATCAGCGGCGGCCCGCATAGATAATACTCGAGTGCTTCGGGCTCCGGATGACGCTGCAGGTATTCCCGCAGAACGACAGCATGCACGAACCCGGTGAGACCCGTCCAGCCACTCCCGGCACGGGGACTGGACAACACTGCGTGCCACTGAAAATTTTCGTGATCCCGTGCCAGCTCGTCGAATTCGTCCTGGTAGCACAGGTCCCGCGCGTCGCGTGCGCCATACCACAAACTGATTCTGCGCATGGTGCCGCGCGCGAGCTGATCGAGAATGATCGAGCGAATCGGCGCAATGCCGACGCCGCCCGCGAGCATCACCATGTCGCGCTGCGATTCGGTTGCATGGAACTCGCCGAATGGACCAGAGATCGTCACGGCATCTCCCGGCTGCAGGCTGAAGATGTAAGACGATACGAGACCCGGCGGTGTGCCATAAGGCGCATTCGGTGGTGCCGTTGCGATCCTGACGAGGAGCATCGCCTCATTGCCGTCGTGCGGCGCATTGGCCAGAGAATAAGCGCGGGAAACCGGCTCCGAAGACTCAGACTTCAGCTCCAGAAGTCCGTAACGCTGCCATTCCTCACGAAAGTCAGGGTCAATGTCGAAATCGCGGAACGCGGCGGCGTAAGGCGGGGCCTCGAGCAGTACGTACTCACCGGCTTCGAAATCGAGCGGCTGACCTTCCGGCAGATCGAGGATGAGCTCCG
>JASFSB010000282.1:0-4072 GCA_050114615.1 Gammaproteobacteria bacterium | reverse complement strand
GATAATGCCTTCTACGATCTGTGGCATTTCCTTGTGGATGAGCGGCTCGCCCCCGGGAATGGACACGACGGGTGCGCCACACTCGTCGACGGCACGCAAGGCGTCCTCGACGCTCATTCTCTTGCGCAGCACATCGCTCGGGTAATCGATTTTTCCACAGCCGGAACATGCCAGGTTGCACTGGAACAGCGGCTCGAGCATCAGCACTAGCGGGTAACGTTCGTTGCCTTTGAGCTTTTGCTCGAGAATGTATTTGCCGATTCGGTAGATTTGTACTGCCGGAATGCTCATGCAAGGATCCTTTCGAGAAAATTCTCTCGTATGTGTAGCCACTCCATTTTGAACCATGGAGTGAATCGCTCGGGGTGCTCGAGGAGTTCATCTTCGAGTTCGTCGAGCGAGACGTAGCGCCAGTCAGCTATTTCGCTGACGTTGACATCGAGCTTGCCAGTATACCGGCCATGATAAACCCAGCAATACTCGTGCTCTGCACCGACGCGGCCATAGCAGGCCTGGTACTTGAATTTGTAAAGAAACTCGAGCGGACAGGAGAAACCGAGCTCCTGCTCCAGACGCCTCGAGACCGCCTGCTCCATGGATTCCCCGACGCGTGGATGCGAGCAACAGGTGTTCGACCAGTAATTCGGCCACAAAGGCTTCTCACCACTGCGCTGCTGCAGCAGCAACTCGTTATCATCGTTGAAGACGAATATGGAAAATGCGCGATGTAAAATGCCGTGACCCTCATGGCATTCGCTTTTCGTTCGCGCACCGATCTCCCGATCGAGCTCGTCGACGAGAATCAGCTGCTCGCTGGCACTGGAAACCGTCTCGTCACGCGCCACTGACATCCGCCCCGATCTTGATGGGCACGGCCTGGTAACCCGCGCCGCGAATTGCAGCCATTATGCGGTCTGTTTGCCCGTCAGTAATCGCAATGATGGACCCGCCGCCGCCACCGCCGGTCAGTTTCGCACCCAGCGCGCCGCTCTCCCGAGCGATATCGACGAGCTGTTCGAGTTCGGGACTCGAAACCTGCAACGCGTTCAGGAATCCGTGACAGACATTCATGAGCTCGCCGAGCGCGGCGAGGTCGTCGTCCTGTATCGCCTGAATCGCACGCAGTGTCAGCGCGTCCATCTGGTCGAAAATGCGTTCATACAAACGCTGATCCTTTTGCCACGCTTCACGGACGCGGCCGACAGTCCGCGCGGTCAGCCCCTCGTAGCCGGTCATGCCAATCACGGCATCGATCGGCGTCGGGATATTCAGCAGCTCCACCAGCGGCGGCTCCCCGGCACGAAACACCAGCGGTTTTCCGTAGCACGCCAGCGTATTGTCCAGACCGCTGGGGCTGCCGTGCGCGACCTTTTCCGATTCGAAGGCCAGCTTGTTGACCTCCTCGTCACTGAGTCCGAGCCTGAAATGCTTGTCGAGCGCACGCACAATCGCGACCGCCATTGCTGCCGAACCACCGAGCCCCATGCTTCGAGGTACGTCAGGGAACACTTCGATGCGCATGTTGCGATCGCTCAGCCCCAGTGCATCAAGCACGACACCGGCGGGTCGTTCGAACGAGCGCCGGGCGTCCGGTGTCGAAGCGAGCCGATATTCGACCCCCCAGCGCGGAATCAGCAAATGAATCCCGTCATCGCAGTCATCGATATGTGCTTTGATGGCCATCGGTACGGGCGCGGCGATCGCATGTCTGCCGTAAACGACCGAATGTTCCCCAAGAAGAATGACCTTGCCGTACCCGACGCCTGTCGAGGGCTCGTCCGAGCGCCGTCTGATTTCCTTCCTGCCATCGGCTCCTTCTGCAGAGCCTGACAACTCAGCGATGATTTCCTGCGCCTTCCATACCTTGATCGTGCCGCTTTGAATGACGCGTTCGAGCACTTCGTCGAAAATCTCCTGCGGTGCGCCGGCGGCCGTCACGACACTGCGAGCGTGCAAAGTCATATGACCTTTTTGAATGCCTTCGGTTGCAAGGGCGCGAATCGCCGAAAAATTCTGCGCGAGACCGGCGGCGGCCATCACGCTCGCCAGTTCCGTCGCCGACTCGACGCCGAGCAGCCTGAGATTGACCGCCACGGTCGGATTCGACTCCAGCGGTGCGCCGACGATACCGACCTTTATCGGGATTTCGATGCTGCCACACAGATTCCCTGCGCCATCGGCCCACCAGTTTGTCAGTGCCGTGTACTGACCATTTCTCGCGGCGTAAGCATGCGCGCCGGCCTCGATCGCGCGCCAGTCATTGCCGGTCGCAATCGCAATCGGATCGATGCCGTTCATGATGCCCTTGTTATGGGTTGCGGCTCGGTATGGATCGACCCGGGCAAAGTCGGACGCGACGATGATGCCATCGCGGGCCTGCTCGCCCGTATAGCCTCTTCCGGCAAGCTTTTCGACGGCAATTCTGCACTGCGCCCGCACCATCGAACGATCGGTGAGATTCGAAAGGATGCGCAGAAAAACCTCTCCGCCCGTAATCGACTCAATCAATGGCGCAACACCCTCGCACATGCCGTTGACGAGATTGGCTCCCATCGCGTCGCGGGTGTCGACGAGCAGGTGTACGACCAGCGTCGGCTTTCCGCTCGTTGGCAGAGTATGGACGAAGAACTCCAGGCCGCGGGCTCCCCCGCCGCGCGCTACCATATTCGGGTGAAAGCTGTTGGCGAGATTGATGATCTCGGTGGTGCGCCTGGTCAACGCTCGCTTCGCAGCTTCGACGTTCGGCAGATCGACTATCTGTATCTGGCCGATCAGAACGGGATCACTCGCCTGAGCCGCGATCCCGCCTGATTCCCGCATGAGTTTCGCTGCCGAGCCCAGCGCAGCAACGATCGAAGGCTCTTCGACGACCATCGGAACGATGTAAGGCTTGTCGTTGACGAGCATATTCATCCCGAGACCCAGCGGCATGCCCATCACGCCGACGACGTTCTCGATCATCTTGTCGGCGGCTTCGATTTCGAGCGTATGCCGCCCGGAAGCCAGTGACCGGAAATCGCTTTCGCTCAGGGCGCCGCGATCCTGGATCGCGCGCAGCCGCTCTTCCACAGACAATTTATAGAACTGTGGAATCCGAAACCGATTCGTACTCACTCAGTCAACTCCTCAACCATCAGCCCCTGCGCTTCGATCTCGAGATCAACCCACAGAAAACCCTCAGCCGCCACCGCAGCGTGCAGTGCAGCCAATGCGTCCGCATCCTTCGAGAATGCGATTCCAAGATCGCCGCCGCCTGCGCCGCTTGTTTTATAAGTGACGGCAAACCGGTCCGCCAGAGCGGAGATTCGCCGATGTTCCGGCGTAAGCACGTCGCGGCGCAATGCGCTCCCGAGTGCATCGAGCAATACCCCATATTCTGCGATGGCGGCCAGAAAGCCATCTGAATCCTCGGCGCGAAGCGCTCTGCATCCCGCCGCGGATACCGAGCCAAGGGCCTCGAGCAGCGCCTGCGCCCGAACCGGCTCCGCTTGCCGCCAATCGTGAAATCGCCCGACAAAATCAGATGTTGCCGCGGACTTCCCCGCAAAAATACCCGCGAATCCTACACTGTTCGGGAGCCGGACTGAACCAGCGGTCGCCTGAGCGGCGGAATCCAGTCTGAACGTACTGAGCCCGCCGCGCAGCGCTGCGGCAACGTCGATTCCGCTGCCGCGGCCACCCTGCAGTGCGCGATGCAGCGCAATCAGCCGACCCAGCGTCGGCGGATTATTGTCTTTATTTTCAATCGCTTGCATTGCACCGGCCAGAGCCGTCAGCACCGCTGCGCTCGAGCCCAGGCCGAGTTTTTCGCCCGATGGCGCGAAAAAGCCGGACGAGTCGAGAATGGCGCTGAGCGGCCGGGCAGCCGCGTTTCGAAGGAGTCCGAAACGGACCGTATCGACGAGGTCGATTCCGCAGCGTTCCCCGGGGTCGAATTCACGGATCTGCAGGTGAGGGGCGCGTATTTCGAGCCGCGAGCGCGGGCCGCCGTGCGACTCGACGCTGACCACACAGCGCCGATCGACGGCCGCCACCAGCGCCTCAGCGCCCGCCAGCACTGCGTATTCACCCA
>JASFSB010000281.1:0-4079 GCA_050114615.1 Gammaproteobacteria bacterium | reverse complement strand
CCGACGGTCGCGCCGATCTTTGCGGCGGAATTCTGGTGGATGGCCTTGTTCCAGACGCCCGAAAGATCGGCGCGACCGTCGGGTGTTCGTGGGACAGGCGTGCCATCAGGTTCGGGTTGTTCAGCCAGCACCATATTGCGTTCGTAAAGGTTGCGCTGTGCGAACGCGTTCGACGGTGCGATCAGGCAGGTACTGGCAGTTGCCACGATAAATGCGCCAGGTAATCGAGTGCTTGCGTATCTCACCGGCATGGCTCCTTGACGGGCAGGCCGTCGTTATCGATCGGGTGTGGGGCCGCCGTCACTGGCTTCCCCCGCGAAAACCGTTCGGCCGTCGTAAATCCAGGTTCTCGCGTTGCAGGTGTTCGTGCCGTTGCGCGCCAGATAACCTTCTATTTCGAGCGTGGAGCCGAGTTGCAGCGTTTTCCGGCTCCAGCCGCGGCGCGTCAGCGCATTCGGCGCACCGCCTTCGCATTCCCACGGAGTCACGGTGCCGTCATCGTTCTCGACGTCGATATACACCCAAATGTGCGGATTTCGCCACTCGACTTTCGTTACGGTACCTTCCAGCGTGATCGGTCTGGTCGGGTCGAATTGCGTTGCAAAGGAATGGTGCGCCGGGGCTGATTGCGGAGCTGCGAAAAAAAGGCCGGTCAGAGAAAGTGCAAGCACAACTGCGCCTCGCATACGGTGCCTCCTCAAGTGGGCGTGGATCTTAATCGAGCATAGCGCCCGCGAGTCGAGCCGGAGATTGCACATCATAATGTCTGCTATGCCGACTCCCGATGGAGCGTTTTCTGCGGCCTTTCGGAAAAGATTCTCGCTGTATCTCAGACTAGCGGCGGCTTTCGTCGATCAGTCCGTCGAGACCCCGGTTCACGTGTAAGTCCTGCCAGCCGAACTCAGAACGCATTGCAGCTTCGATTTCATCGCGCGACTTGTTCTGCTGCACCAGGTCACTGACCAGGTTGCGGAGGCGGACCGTGCTTTCTCGAAACTCGCGCATCGCTTGTTTCGATGAGACGTCGCCATGCCCGGGCACGAAGGTATCGAAATCGAGTTCGAGTACCTTATCCACTGTCGCGGTCCACTCAGCCGCGCTGCCGCCGCCGCCATAATCGATCAGCTGTGGAGTACTCATGCCGATTGTCACCATGTCACCGGCTGCGAGGACGCGGTCCTCCGGAAACAGGACAACAATGTCGCCGTCCGTATGAGAGCGGCCGAACCAGTATATTTCGGCCGATTTGCCGCCAAGATACAGATGGCCGCGCTGTTCCACAGTGAAGTCCGGCAGTCCCGGCTGATTGCCATCCACCATCCGAATCCGCGCATTCTCCGAGGCAATCGCAATGCTGCCGGCCGCCTGCAATCTGGCGTTGCCGCCACTGTGGTCGCCATGGAAGTGGGTGTTGATGACGTATTTGACGGGTTGATCCGTAACCGTCGCGAGCAGTCGCAGAATATTGTCGAGATCGATCTCGAACTTGTCGTCAACGAGGATGACGCCCTCGTCGGTGATCAGTGCGGTGGAATTGCCGGGAACGTTGGCGTTGTGGATAACGTAAAGGTCGTCCTTTAGCTTGATCAGTTCCAGTTCAGCCGGAGCTGAACCGAACTGAGCCGACGCGTACGGTGCGAATGCAAATACACAAAGCAGAGCCAAAAGCGGTCGGGCATGAAATTTCATAGTGTGAGCATCTCTCTAATCAGAGTCCTGTTGGATAAAGGCGAGTTCCTGTGGTTCACTCAGTCGCTTCCCTATTAGGGCACATTTACAGAAGCCCGGCCACGACTGTCAATTGCTCGCGAAACCAGGCATGTGCGGCGCTGGCGGTAAATCGCGGATTCCAAACGAGTTCCTCCTGCAACGGCGGAGCTTCGAACGGTAGCTCCACGAGCCTGATCTGCGCCGGTTCCAGCAGGCGCTCACCCAGGCGTCGCGGGATCGTCGTTACCAGCGAGGTTCCCCGCAGCGAAAACACAGCGGTCGCGAAACTCAAAGTGGATGCGACAATTCGGCTCTCATAGCCCATCTGGCTGAAGTGATCCTCAGCGAGTGTATTGCTTTCCGGATCTGATGCATTGAAAGTCAGATGAGGCAGTGCGGCGAATTCGTCAATCGTTAGCTGGTCACCCACCGTCGGATGCTCTGCCCACACTGCACATGTCCAGGAGTCTGTAAACAACGGTATTGATGGAAAACCCGGTGCAACGCCGGATGGAACGATTGCGAAGTCGATGGTTCCGGCGGCAAGTCGATCCGCGACGATTGGCAGCTCGAATGCGACAAAGCGTGCGGCCAGGTTGGGCGCGAGGTCCGTCAAACGTCTTACGAGTGGTCCGAGAATCAGCATCGCGACGTAGTCACTGGCGACAACTGTGAAAGAACGGTTTTCCGTTGCCTGTTCGAATGGACGATGCAGGTTCATCAGATCGTCGATCTGCTGCACGCACTCATGCAGCGGCTCGGCCAGTGTGGCGGCCAGATCCGTAGGCTCGAGATGTCGTCCGACTCTGACGAGCAGTTCGTCGTCGAAGATCTGCCGCAGACGCGACAGCATGCCGCTCATCGCCGGCTGACTGACATGTAAACGCTCGCCCGCGCGCGTGACGTTACGTTCGGTCAGCAGCGCATCCAGCGCCACCAGCAGATTCAGATCGTACTGTCTTAGCTTTTTCAATATGTTAGCGAATAGGCTTTCGTTGCCTCGTCATTATTGTTCCGTGGTGCAGGCGCAGCAACTGCTGCCCGATCGATCGGCATGCCCAAACGAGATACCAGGTATTCGAGTATCGGATCCTGCCTCGCCCGGATCGTGGCGCAGACCCGCCGGGGATGTCGAACTCGCCAGGTTTCGTTCGTTTGTCATTGACCGATTGCGGCGCAGTTGAGTCGAGCGGCCACGAGGGGGCACCTCAAAACGATGACCGCGAGTGAAGATGGCAGGCGGACGCATCGAGGCGGCGGGCAGCGAACAGACGCTGCCCGTGCCGCGCGATGACCGGACGATATCAACCGAAGGACGAACTGTTCTGCCGGGCTTGTGGGATATGCGCGTGCATTGTCAGTCGAGCGGCACGCCATCGGGACCGAGCGTCAAAGTCGAGCCGTCGGGTCCAAGCGGGTTGCGGTTATTCTCCTCGCAGACGTAGTCCATGATCTGCCAATCGGGCTGGCGTTGGTAGTGGACTTTGGTTGTCCAGGGGCCAGTGAGCGCCCTGGGATCATGCGCAGTGACCTCGTTCTCCAGCATGTCCGGGCCGATAAGCCGGATGCGCTCATTGATTACCAGCTGGTCGCTGTGCGGCAGGCCGGTGTTCTCGTACATGGTGTCTTCGCGCAACCCCACGGTTTCCACGATCAACGTGTCACCTTCCCAGCGGCCAATGGAATGACCGTTGTAGCTGGGCTCCAGATCGTCCGGATGTCCACGGCCATCGGTAAAAATGCGTCTGATCTGACTCATATACTCGTAAAGGATATACACGCGGTCGGACGTGATGACGTATTCCGAAGGATACGGAGACACGATGATCCGCGGCACACCAGGCCATACGCAGTTCGCGGTTGGGTCGTTGATCGGTTCACCGCGTGCTGCACTATCGCGCACCGCCTGATACCGCGCTGCATATTCGTCATTTAACGGCGGCGGGTTCGGTTCGCCGGCGGGGTTGGTGAAGTGAATCCCGGTGACGTTCTCCCAAACGCCGGACCAGTCCGGATAGACGCGATCCTCATCGGCGTCGACAGGAGCGGACATAGCCAGAAACGCTACGGCGGCGTAGACCACTACCGGACTCAGACCCCGAAACTTCTGCATCACTTTACTCCTTTGCGCACTGCCTTCAGTCAGGGCAACCTGCCAGTGCGATTTCGCTTACGATGTCGAGGGAGCTTATCAGTTTATGCCGCTCGTCTGACGGCCGAGCACGCGCCCGTCCTCCAGGGTTGCGCTCACGAAAGAACCACCCGGCGAGCCGTTTTTCATCGGATTGATCACTATCACAACCTTGTCACCGGGTTGAAACGTCGTTCTGCTCCAGCCACGACGCGCCAGGTTGTTCGGGCTGCCGGCT
>JASFSB010000280.1:0-4085 GCA_050114615.1 Gammaproteobacteria bacterium | reverse complement strand
TCGAGGGCATGGGCCGACATGCGCTGGGGACGGAGCCGCGAAGTTTCGCGCGTCTGAGCGCCGAGCTGAAGGCGATGACATTGTTCGCATCGGGCGGCCTCGCACAGCAGGCGATATCCGCGATTGAAAACGCCTGTATCGACATTGCCGCGAAAGCTGCCGGTGTGCCCGTGTGTGCCCTGTTCGGCGGACCGATACGCGCCTGCGTCGATCTGTACTGGTCACATTGCGGCAGCTTCCGCACGACGCACGCAGAGTTCTTCGAAGGCGTGCTCGGTCGCCCGCCGCTGCGCACGCTCGATGATGTGGAACGGCTCGGCCGCGAAGCGGCTGCGAGTGAATTCCGCAGCGTCAAGATCAACCCGATCGATTTTTCAGGCAGTGCACCGAAACTGATGAATCCGGGTTTTCGTGTGCCTGGGCTCGATTTGGCGCGACGCGCCGACGAGGCGACATTAAATTCCATCCGTGAGCAGGCCGAAGCGATGCGCAGTGGCCTGGGTCCCGATATGGGTCTGATGATCGACGTGAATTTTGCGTTTCGCCCGGAGTCGGCGCGGCGTCTGCTGCGAGCGCTCGCCGGCGTCAATCCTGCGTGGGTAGAAATCGACATGCATGAGCCCGAAGTGCTGGCTGACGTACGTCGCTGTGCGACCTCGCCGATCGCTTCGCTCGAGACGCTCTATGGGCGCGGCGCCTATGCACCATTCTTCGCTGCGCAGGCAACGGACGTCGCCGTCGTTGACGTGCTCTGGAACGCTCTGGCCGAATCGGTCCGGATCGCGAATCTTGCAGAGCTCCATGAGGTCAACGTGGCGCCACACAATTTCTACGGTCCGCTGGCTGATCTGATCGCCGCTCACTATTGCGCGTCGGTTGGGAACGTCGCCATCATGGAATACGAAGCCGACGACGTGCCATGGAAGTACGACTTACTTACCGAGGCACCCGTGATCGAGAACGGTGCGTTCGTGATTCCTTCCAGTCCGGGGTGGGGCGCTGACATAGACGAAGAAGCACTGGCTGCCCATCCGTGGCAGCCAGTTCGCCGACGGTGACTAGCGGGACGCCTGGTAGACGAACCAGGCACTCGCGAGCCACAGTAATCCCTTGCCAAAGAAGAACCAGAACCCAAGCAGGCCGAGTCTTCGGGCCGTTGCCGTGCATGCGGCTATTTTCATTGACATGAGTTTCCCCTTTCAGGCGCGTTGCTGTGCAGTGACTGCTTTCGAGCGACCGAGCCGTGGAATGTAACGTGGCACATTGCGCGCGTATTCGGCGTATTCCGGGTGAGTCCGGCGCAGATCGCGCTCTTCGAGCATCGTGCCGATCACGATATAGGCTGAACTGAGCAGTGCGAAAACGAGATGCGCTGTGGTCATCGTCGGCGTCGCCCAGATCGCCAGGAAAAAACCGCAATACAGCGGATGGCGAACGATTCGATAGAGCAGAGGCAGGCGGAACTCGAGCGGCTCATAGGCTTTTCCGGTGAAGTTGATCCATGCCTGGCGAAGGCCGAACAGATCGAAATGATTGATCGAAAACGTGCTGACGAGCACGAGCAGCCAGCCGAGAGCGAAAAGGGCGTAAATCGCGACGACAAGCGGAGTCGATTCGACCATCCAGACTACGCCGCCCATCGGCTGCCAGAACGCGACGAGTGCGAGCAGCGCCAGGCTCGAAGCGAGCACATAGGTGCTGCGTTCGGCTGCCTGAGGGATGAACTTCGTGAGCCAGTCCTTGAAGAACGAACGCGCCATGAGACTGTGCTGCACGGCGAAAAGGCCAAGCAGTCCGACGTTGATGGCGAGTGCGGGAGCGAGCGGCATGGTTGGTGCGGAATCGATCGATTTCGGCACGAACAGGTTGCCGATGAAGCCAATCAAATAGAGAAACGTGCCGAAGAACACGCAATAGCTTAGGACGCTGTAGAGCAATAGGGTCAGTCTTTTCATGGTGAGATCCTCCGTCGAGTGGCAGCAGTATCCTGTACGGCGCTGGACAAGGCTTGAACGAGGAATGATCATTTCGGCATCAATTTCTGACCTGTGAGCGATTCGGGCCGTGGGAGCATCGAACGTCCTGACTTTCGGCAACTGCGAGCTTGATCGCTCGGCACGTGAGATTCGTCGCGGTGGCCGGCCTGTGCCGCTGCAACCCAAAGTTTTCGATCTGATCGCCTACCTCATGACCAATCGCGATCGCGCGGTAAGCAAAGACGAGCTGCAGGAAGCCGTCTGGCCCGGGGTCGTCGTTTCCGAGGCCTCGCTGACCCAGGCGATCCGCAAGGCGCGTCAGGCGCTGGGCGACAGGCGTGATGGCGAGCCGGTGATTCGCACGGTGCATGGGCATGGCTATCGCTTTGTCGCGCCGATCGAGCCGGCTTCTGCAGCACAGCCGACCGCTGATGCGTCGACGCCAGCGCCCGGCGACTGGCGCCCGCGAGTCGGTGTGCTGCCGTTTACGAATCTGTCGCGCGAACCGAAGCAGGAATATTTTGCTGACGCGATTACCCAGGATCTGATCTCCCGGCTGTCGCGCAATCACTGGCTCGACGTCCTCTCCCGCAACACGACCTTCGGTTATCGTGACTCGACCGCCTCGCAAAGCGAGCTCGCGGAGTCGCTCGATGCGGACTACATCGTGACTGGCAGTGTGCGGTGGGCCGGTGAGCGCATGCGCGTTTCGGCAGAGCTCTTCAGAGCTGATTCCGGCAGCCAGATCTGGGCGGAGAACTATGACCGGGACATCGGTGACATCTTCGAGCTGCAGGACGAGATCACGAGCGTGATAGTGGCCAGGCTCGAACCTGCCATCGGCAGTTCGGAGCGGCGGCGCGTCGCCCATGATCCGCCGCAGAATCTCGAGGCCTGGCATTGCTACCATCTCGGTGTCTGGCACTTCTTTCGCTTTACTGCCGAGGACAACATCCGCGCGCAGGAGTTACTGCAGCGCAGCCGTGAGCTTGCGCCGACGCTCGGCGAGGCGCACGGCTGGTGGGCGTATGCAGTCGTGCTTGGCATGGTTTACTGGGACGTGGAGCCATCACACGAGCTGCTCGACGAAGCATTAGCTGCGACATCGCGCGCACTGGAACTCGATGACCAGAATGCGGTGTTCTACGCATTGCGAGCTCGCGTACAGATCGCGCGGCGCGAGTACGAAACAGCGCGTGCGGAAAATGCGCTGGCGATCGAAATGAATCCGTCGCTGGCCGCTGCCTATTGCGGGCTCGGCGACACGCTCGCCTATATGAATCGGTGCGACGAGGCGGTCGAGCAATTCGAGCGTGCCATCGCACTGAGCCCAAACGATCCCCAGCGCTGGGCGTTCCTGACCTATGGGGCTCTGGCCTGCCTGTTCAAAGAGGATTATCGGAAAGCTCTCGAGTGGACGGATCAGGCACTCGTCATTCCGAACCGACAGTACTGGACGCTGGCCCATCGTGCTGCTGCGCTTGCCGCGCTCGGCCGCCAGACTGAAACGCGCGCGGCCGTCGCGGCGCTCCTGCGCGAGAAGCCGGAATTCAGCCTCGAGTTTGCACGCGCGAAGCTCTTCTACGTTCGAGACGAGGCACAACTCGACGACTACGTCGCACTGCTCGAGGCGGCCGGTATTCCGTAGCAGTATCGGGTGTTCTAGCCGAAGAGCACCCAGCAAAGCACGGCGCCGACGATCGACATCGCAAGGCCCCAGATGAGCAGCGCGTTGAACAGCCGCCGCATGTCGGTGCCCTCGGCGGCGCTCGCCATATAAAGCGCACCGACGGTCGACAATGACGACAGGTCCACGAGGCTTGCACTGACCGCCATCGATAACGCGATGTTGAGCGGTTCGATATTGCCGAGCTGCTCAGCCAGTGACGGCACCATCGGAAGGAACGCAGGCAGAACGACGCCGGAAGTGCTGCTGTAAACCGAAATCAGTCCGGCGCCGAAAGCGACGATCGGGTTGATCGTCGCGGGCGTCGAGACGTTCGCAATGCCGGTCGTGATGAGATCCAGACCCTGCGTCTCGCGCATCATCGTTATGAGCACCGTCACGCCGGTGACCATCAGGACGACGCCCCAGGGCATGCGTTTGAT
>JASFSB010000279.1:0-4091 GCA_050114615.1 Gammaproteobacteria bacterium | reverse complement strand
GCTGTTGCAGGGGCGCATCGACGTCGCGTTGATGTACAGCGTGGATGTCTCCTCGCAACTCGCGTTCGATCCCGTACACGAGTTCCGACCTTACGCGATGGTTTCGAAAACGCACCGGCTTGCGTCCCGCCGGCGCGTGCAGCTCGGCGAGCTGGTCACCGAGCCGCTGATCATGCTCGACGTGCACCCGTCCCGACTGAACACCGAGCACATATTCGGATCGCTCAGTCTGTTTCCCGCGATCAGCCACACGACCAGCAATTTCGAACTCGTGCGTTGCCTGGTCGCGCGCGGCCTTGGGTTCAGCGTCGCGTTCCAGCGGCCCGCCTCGACCGTCACCTACGACGGAAATGAACTGGCCGTCCTGGAACTCGACGAGCACATCGAAGGCACCGTCGCAGGCCTCGCCCGGCCGGCCGGTGCGCCCCGCACGGCACGTCATGACGCACTGCTCGCCTGGTTTGCCTCGGACGCAGCCCTGGCTATGATGACGCCGGGCGAGCCACGGCTTGCCGATTCAGCTGCCGTTCGGTATTAAGACGGTATGCTGACGACTATTCGGGACCGGCCCCGTGTGCCGGTCGGCGCAACCACTCGCCGTAGCGAGATCTGCGTATGGAAAAATGGCTGGCTGGAGCGTATTTAAGGATGCACGGAGGAATACCGACGGCCAAACGATCGTGACGAATCTCACGGCCGTGCAGCGGAATTCATGCAAGTATTTAGTTTAATAGGTGGAGGTAACTCATGAAAATTAAAGGGATTTTGATAGCACTTTCTGCGCTGTCGATCAGCGCAGCGTACGCTCATCATTCGTTCACGGCCACGTACGACGAGTCCGCGACTGTCGAAATCGAAGGCGAGCTCGTGCAGTTCATGTTCCGCAATCCGCATGCCTGGGTGCACGTGATGGCGCCGGACGAGAACGGTGACATGCAGCGCTGGGGTGTCGAATGGGGCGGCGCAGGTCAGCTCGCCGGACAGGGCGTTAGCCGTGAATCGCTGAAGCCCGGCGATCACGTCGTCATTACGGGCAATCCGGGCCGCAATCCGCGGGATCACCGACTGCGTATGCGCAGCCTGTTGCGACCTTCCGATGGTTACGGCTGGGGCTTCGAAGGCGAAACGTTCGAGTAATCGTCTGCACACCACAGCGGGGTACTCGGTGCAGCGCATGCACGACTGCGCGGTGCGGTGCTGCACACCGCCCGCTGCCGCACCGAGTACCGTCGGCGGCACGCGGCCGCAGCCCGAGCGCCGCTGAGGCTGTCCGCCCCACATGGCGATGCTGGATCTCGGCGTTGCGCTGCCGCCGCGCGAGCTGTGTATCGTCCGCCTCTCGGCCATCGGCGACACCTGTCATACCGTCCCGGTCGTACGTGCCATTCAGCGCGCCTGGCCGCAAACACGGATTACGTGGGTCATCGGCGCGACTGAACATCGGTTGCTCGAGGGCCTCGAAGGCGTCGAATTTGCAGTCCTGGAGAAATCACGCGGCGTCGCCGGTTATCTGAATCTGCGTCGCCGGCTGCGCGGGCGCCGCTTTCCGCTGCTGCTGCATATGCATGCTTCGATGCGAGCGAACCTCGCCAGCCGCATGATCAACGCCGACGTGCGACTCGGCTTCGACCGCCAACGCGCACGTGACGGTCAGTGGTACTTCTGCAATCGTCATATCCCGGCACGTGCGCACCAGCACGTGATGGACGGCCTGTTCGAGTTCGCCGAAGCGCTCGGTATCGAGGACCTTGCGCCGCGCTGGGACATACCGCTGGGCGCGGAGGCGCTCGCCAAAGCGGCCGGGCTGATCGAGGCAAGCCGGCCGAGCCTCGTCATCAGTCCGTGCACGGGGCAGCGATTTCGGAACTTTCGCAACTGGAGCGCACGGCGCTACGCGGAGGTCGCCGACTATGCCGCGCACAACTATGGCGCGCGTATCGTCATCACCGGCGGCAATACGACCCTCGAACGGACGTATGCAGACGAAATCACGCGGCGAACGCAGACCGCTGCGCTCGATCTCGTCGGCAGCACGTCGCTGAAGGAACTGCTCGCGGTGCTGGCGCGCGTGAGCGTCGTGCTCTGCCCCGATTCAGGGCCGGCCCACATGGCGAGTGCCGTCGGAACGCCGGTCGTCGGACTGTACGCCACTTCGAACCGCCATCGGACCGGACCGTACTTCAGCCAGCACCTCGTGGTCGACCGGTACCCGGAGGCGGTAGCCGCGGAATTCGGCACGACGCCGGTACAATTGCGCTGGGGACAGCGCGTCCGCGACGCTGAGGCCATGAGCCTCATTACCGTCGCTGACGTAATCGAAAAGCTGGATCTGGCCTTCGCCGAACGAGGCATAAAACGACTACATCGGTCATAATGGCAATATGGCCGGAACGTATGAGCTCACCGACTTTTCGGATGCCTCGCATCAGGCGATTCAGGCTGCGCTCGAGCAATCACGGGTCGTCTACTTCAGCGACTGCCCCGTCGAGCTGCCAACGGACGCTGATCTGAAACTGCTGCGCACCGGACTGCCGGGCCGGCTGCGCACGAAGAACGTCAGTTATCACCCGGAGTCCGATTCAGTCCCGCAGTTCGATGCGCCACCGGCCATTCGTGAGCGCGTCGAAGGCATTCTGCGAAGCCACGGCGGGCGTGTGGCCGATTGGCTGCAAACCTGCCTGCCGGACTACGTTCCGGGCTGGACGCTCGGCACCACGAGTTTCCGTTCGATGGAAGAGCGCGGCCGCGATCTCAAGCCCCGTTCCAGCAACGAACGCGTGCACGTCGATGCCGGCGCTTACGGTGCAACCAACGGTGCCCGCATCCTGCGGTTTTTCGTCAACCTCCATGAAACGCGTGAGCGCGTGTGGGGCACCAAGGGCAGTTTCGCCGACTGCATGCGACGCTACCCGGAGCTGTGGGATGCCGCCAACAGGGGCCGGCCACAGATCGGCCTCGACAAATCGCTTGCGGACAGGCTTTACAGCGGATCCGTCGCGGCGCTGAGCCGGGCGCTGCCGCTGGCGCGCAATATCGACTCGAGCCCTTACGATCGCGCCATGCGTCGGATACACAACCGCATGAAGGAAAGTGACGGATTTCGCGACAATGATGGCGACTACCGCACGATTCACTTTCCGCCAATGTCGGCATGGATGGTGTTCACCGACGGCATCAGCCACAGCGTTCTGACCGGGCAATACGCCTTCGTAACGACGGTGCTCGTGCCGCTGAGAAACTGCCGCATGCCGGAGCTCGCCCCGTTCAACGTGCTCGCGGCGCATGACGCCGAGGCGTTGCGACCGACGAGTCTTCAGGATCGCTGAACTGCATGGCCGCGCTGCATTTCACCCAAAACCTCCGCCGCCACACGCCCTGTCCCAGTTACTTTGGCAACGCCGGGACTGTCGGCGCACTGCTGAACGCGTATTTCGCGCAATACCCGGGCGTGCGCACGTACGTCCTCGACGACCAGGGGCACGTTCGCCACCACGTGAAGGTTCTCGTCGACGGTGTCAACCTGAGTGACCGGGCCGAGCTCAGCGACGCGCTGGCATCCGACAGTCAGGTCCATATCTTGCAGGCATTGTCCGGAGGCTGAGTATGAGCGACCGCGTTCTCATAGGAACCCGCAAGGGTTTCTTCACCATCGTTCGCAACGCCAGCGGCTGGTCGATCGACAAGTCCGAGTTGCTCGGCGATCCCGTGACGATGCTGTTGCAGGATCGTGCCGGCGCGATTCACGTGGCTCAGGACATGGGTCACTTCGGCGTCAAGATCAAGCGCTCCACCGACGGCGGTACTGCGTGGGAGGAACGCGCCGTCCCACAGTATCCGCCGATGCCGGAAGGCTACGAGGAAATCGACCCGATCCGCAAAACGCCGGTCCGGTGGGACCTGCGCTGTATCTGGGCGCTCGAGAACGGCCACCGCGATCGTCTCGAAGAACTGTGGTGCGGCACGATTCCTGGCGGATTATTTCGCTCCGGTGACGGCGGCGCCACATGGCATATCGTCGAGGCGCTGTGGAACCATCCCGATCGCAAACACTGGGTCGGCGGCGGGGCCGACTTCCCCGGCATTCACTCAAT